>JBKPJS010000243.1:0-6740 GCA_046730815.1 Acidobacteriota bacterium | reverse complement strand
GTGTTGATGGATAAATACTGAAAACAGCGCAACAGGCGATTTTTCTCCGGCACACTGACTTCGTTGCCCATTATTTCGAGGCTGATAAGCTTCTCGTAAGGATCGAGCAGATCCGCCGCGCCTTCTTCCAAGCCGCTGCCTGCGCTTTGTTCACTCATAGGCAGCGGCAGTATAATCCCTCGCTGCTCAATTCGCTGCAAAAAAACTCGGGGGTAATCGATTTGGCATTAGTAATTTACACAAAACCGGGATGTCCTTATTGCCAGCAGGCGCGTGACTACTACGACTCTAAAGGCATTCCGTTTCTCGACTACGACGCGCAGAACGATAAGGCACGACGCGCGGAGATGTTCTCGTATTCCAGCGGCGATCCAACCGTGCCGTGCATCGTGCAGGATGGTAAGTACGTCGGCTCCGGTTGGGGGAATCCGCCGCGCGGTTGAACCGTTCACGATTAGCCGGCCGTGCGCCTGCTACTTTTGCAAAGCTGTCTCCCCTTAATCAAGGTTTTTTATGAGGAAGGTGTTTTATGAATAACCACTCCCGTTTCCCTTTTCTGCTCATGCTCTTTGTTTCATGCGTTCTCTCGATCAGTAACAACGTCATAGCACAATCAAATGGAGGAGCCGGCGCGCCTCAACCACCAATGGCCGAAAAGAAACCCAAGACCACAAATATTCACGGTGTAACTCTCGTTGACGATTACTTCTGGCTGCGCGAAAAATCGAATCCCGCAGTGCTCGCACATCTTCAGGCTGAGGATGCTTACGCCCAGGCGATGATGAAACACACTGTGCCGCTCCAGGAGAAGCTCTACAACGAAATGCTCAGTCACATTAAACAGACTGACACCAACGTCCCTTATCGCTCGGGAAATTATTTCTACTACACGCGAACTGAGGAAGGTAAACAGTATCCAATCTTCTGTCGCAAGAAAGGCAGCCTCGATGCGCCCGAACAGATCGTGCTCGATCAGAATGAACTAGCCAAAGGTCAAAAGTTCATGAGCGTCGGCGCGTTTATTCCCAGCGATGATGGAAACTGGCTCGCCTACAGCACTGACAACACGGGCTACCGCCAGTACACGCTGCAAATCAAAGATTTGCGAACCGGCGATCTCTTTCCTGAACGAATTGAGCGCGTGAACGGCGTCGTCTGGGCCAACGACAACAAGACACTGTTCTATGTGACTGAAGACGCAACCACCAAGCGCAGCGACAAGTTTTTCCGTCACGTGCTGGGAACTGACAAGACTGATTTGGTTTACGAAGAGAAAGACGAGCTGTTTGATATCGGCACCGGTCGTTCGCGCGACAAAGAAGTGATCTTTCTCGAAGCTTTCAGTAAGACTTCAACCGAGTCTCGCTATCTTCTGGCCGCGGAGCCTAACTCCGACCTGAAGGTGATTATTCCGCGGGCGCCTGAGCACGAGTACGACGTCGATTATCGCGATCACCTGTTCTACATACGCACTAACAAAAGCGCGAAGAACTTCCGCATCGTGACCGCGCCGGTGAACGATCCGTCGGAAAAGAACTGGAAAGAATTTATCGAACACAGACCGGCGGTGAAGGTGGAGGGGATCAGTCTTTTTGCCGATCACGCCGTGCTGTCTGAATGGGAAGGTGGCTTGCAGCAACTCGAAGTTGTCAACTTCAAAACTAATAAACGGAACCGCATTGAGTTTCCTGAGCCGGTTTACTCCGCTGGGTTGTCGGCGAATCGCGAATACAATACGAGCGTCGTCCGCTACAGCTACAATTCCCTCGTCAGGCCGAATTCGACGTTTGACTACGACATGAACACGGGCAAATCCACGTTGCTGAAGCAGCAGGAAGTGCCAGGCGGATTCGACCCCGCTAACTATAAATCAGAGCGAGTGTTTGCCACCGCTTCGGACGGAACAAAGATTCCGATGTCGATGGTCTATCGAAAGGGAGTGAAGTTGGATGGCTCTGCACCACTGCTTCTTTATGGATATGGTTCGTACGGCGCTTCTATCCCGCCGGGCTTCTCTTCAACTCGCCTGAGTCTGCTCGATCGCGGCGTCATCTTTGTTATTGGACACATTCGCGGTGGCGGTGAGTTGGGCGAGGAGTGGCGCCAGGCCGGCAGGATGATGAACAAGATGAACACGTTTACGGATTTCATCGCCTGCGCCGAAACGCTGGTCAACAAGAAGTACACGTCGAAGGATCGCCTGGTCATTCAGGGTGGAAGCGCGGGCGGCTTGCTTATGGGAGTCGTTACCAACTTGCGTCCGGATCTCTTCAAAGCAGTCGTGTCGCAAGTGCCGTTCGTAGACGTGCTAAACACGATGCTCGATGCGAGCATACCGCTGACCACCAGCGAATACATCGAGTGGGGTAATCCGAACGAGAAGCCGGCGTTCGAATACATGAAGACGTATTCGCCTTACGACAACGTTGCGAAGAAGGATTACCCGGCGATGCTCGTTAAGGTTTCTTTGAACGATAGCCAGGTGCCGTATTGGGAGGGCACAAAACTCGTGGCCAAACTGCGCGTGATGAAGACTGACAAGAACCCGTTGCTCTTGAAAGTCAACTTTGGCGCCGGCCACGGTGGCGCTTCCGGTCGCTACGATGCATTACGCGAAGCGGCCTTTGACTATGCGTTCATGCTCTGGCAGATGGGCGTGACGGAGAGTAAGTAGTATCCACAGTTACACAGAAGTAGTCTGCGTAATCTGCGGATAAGATAGTTAATGATCGGCTCCACGCTGGGCAATTACAAAATCCTCGAGAAGCTCGGTGAGGGCGGACAGGGTACGGTCTATAAAGCCGTTGATTCAAAACTCGGGCGCACGCTCGTCATCAAAGTCCTGCCTGCCGAGCTGACTGCACGCGAAGCGAATCTCAGGCGTTTTGAGCGTGAAGCGCGGCTGGCCTCCGCCCTCGATCACCCGAACATCTGCACCATATTCGACCTCAACGAAATCAACGGTATTCACTTCATCGCGATGCAATACATCGAGGGGCGGAACGTTCGCCAACTCGTGAACGGCCGCCCTCTTTCACTCGAAAGCGCCTTGTCGATCGCATTGCAAACAGCAGAAGCACTCGCCGCTGCACATTCGCGCGGCATTATTCATCGCGACATCAAAGCCGGCAACGTGATGGTCACGCCAACCGGCCAGGTCAAAGTACTCGATTTTGGACTGGCTAAACTGCTCGACGAAGATGCGGCGCGCACCTCAGGAATTCATCACACGGAAATCACTGAGGTCGGCATTCCTTACGGCACGGCCACGTATGCAGCGCCGGAACAAGCGCGAGGAGATCGCGTCGACGCGCGGGCTGATATTTTTTCTACCGGCGTCTTGCTTTACGAGATGCTGACCGGCACATGGCCTTTCCAGGGTAAAACCGCCATCGACGTGCGTCACGCAGTTTTGAACGAAGAACCGGCTCCGTTGTCGAAAATGAGGCCTGGCCGCATCCCCGATCGCTTGCAGTCCATACTCGACAAAGCCCTCGCTAAGGATCCTCGAAATCGTTTTCCAAGGATCTCATATTTTGCCGAAGATATTCGTTCCGTCATTCGCGAACTGGGCTCGGATTCATTGCCGGGATTGGACGAGAGCGCCGTTCCCGTCGCTCCGAAACATCTGAAACAGCAAAGTCCGGTAACACGCGCGCTGCGTTGGTTGACTGGCAGCAAGACTGGTGAGCAGTCCACCACTTCACGATCAGGCGGGCGCAGTAGTGACGCACAGTCGAGCCCATTGACGAGTTTGGGTGATCGCGAACGAAAGAGCGTCGCAATTCTTCCCTTCAAGAATGTTGGTAATGATCGGGAGATCGATTTTTATCAGTTCTCGCTCGCCGACGCCGTGATAACTGAGTTGGCCCGCGTTCGTTCACTGGTCGTGCGGCCGTCGTCAGTTATCGTGAAGTATCAGAATAAAACTGTTGACCCCGCAGAAGCGGGTCGCGATCTTCTTGTCGACGCGATACTCACCGCGACTTTCCTGCGTTCCGGCGATCGCCTGCGAGTCACCGCTCAACTACTCGACGTGCGCACCAACGAAATTCTCTGGAGTGAGCGAATCGATGCTGAAGCCAGCGACATCATCGGCGTGCAGGACACGATCGTCCAACGTATCGTTGAAGGCCTGCGGCTGGAATTGAGCCCCGACGAGAAATCCGAGTTGGCGAGAAAAACCACTGCCGACGCGGCCGCCTCGGAAGAGTACATGCGCGGGCGCAACTGTTTGGCGCAGTTCATCTATCACACGATTGAGCGCGAAGACCTCGATTCCTCCATCGAGCACTTCCGCCGCGCGATCGAAATCGATCCGCAATTTTCACTGGCTTACTCCGCGCTTGGCAGTTGTTACGTAAACCGCGTGTTAAAAGGCCTGGGCCAGGCCGGCGATCACGAAAAGGCGAAGAACGCATTTCGAAAAGCCCTCGCGCTGGATCCAAAGCTGCTCGAAGCGCGCATGCAGATGGTGTTCATATATCTCACGGGAGGGCAAAAGCAGAAGGCACGCGCGGAAGTCGAGTTGCTGCGTCACGAATACCCGAATGATCCGGGGGTGCAGTTTGTGCGTGGTGTGGTCGCCCGTCTCGACTCTGACTATGAAAAAGCACTGCGAAGTTTCGATCGCATGGTTCGCCTGAATCCAGGCGAACGGGTGTTGGCAAGCTACAATCGTGCACGTATCTTCATGTATCAAAAACAATATGAAGACGCATTGCACGAACTTGATCAGGGCGCAGCGCTCGAGCCGGAGCATCCCATGATTCAGGTTATTCGGGCTCGTGTGCTTTTCTATCGGAGTGAGATTGATTCGGCGGCGCGAATCCTGCAACAAGTCCTTCAACGTCATCCGCAAATGGATGGCGTGAGGCCGATTCTTGCTATCTGTTTCAGTGCGCAGGGACAACACACGAAAGCTAATGAACAACTGACGCCGAAAGTCAGGCTGGTCGCTGAGGCCGACTACGATATATCTTACTGGCTTGCCTCTGCTTACCTCTTGCAAGGTCGCCAGGTGGAAGCGCTCAGATGGTTGGAAACGGCCATCCATCTCGGAAATGAGAATTACAAGTGGTTTGAGTCTGATCCAAACTGGACGGACATGCACGAGGATCCACGTTTCGTCGAATTGATGAACGGCATTAAGAGCCAACGCGAGCTGCCCGGGGACCAGACTGGATGAAAACTTTTGTCGTGGGTGACATACACGGTCGTTGCGCGCAGCTCCTCAATCTGCTCGACATGCTGCCGCGTGATTCCGAAACCGATACGTTAGTCTTTCTTGGTGACTTGATCGACCGCGGCGCCGATGCGCCGTGCTGTGTCAGTCATATCCTCAAACTCTGTCGGGAGAATCCTCAAAGAGTAATTTGCCTGCGTGGAAATCACGAACAGATGTTGCTGGATTTTCTTGAAGGGCGAAGTAATCTTTGGCTCACGCCGGTCGTTGGTGGTGAGCGAACGTTTGAGCAGTACACGGGGCAATCGATAAAGGTGGACAGCCAAAAGGACCTGGAAGAGATGAGGCTGCTATTCGAGCGCTCATTGCCAAGAGAGCACCTCGCGTTTATGCAGGACCTGCCCTATTACTACGAAGACGAGCATGCGATCTACGTTCATGCCGGGCTCGACGAAGGAAAACATCCGCGCGAAAGCTCACAAAATGCGCTCTTGTGGATGCGCGATATGGATTTTTACAAGAACTATCGCGGCAAGCCTTGCATTTTCGGACATACTCCAACGCCCTTGCTGCCGTTGCGCGGCCGGCTGGGCCGCCACGGAATCTACATCTCTCACAGCGCGGTAGGACTGGACACAGGTTACAACCAGCAGTCGCCGCTAAGCTGCCTCTCGCTGCCCGATTTCAATCTCTATCAAACGTACGCTGACGGTCGTGAAGAAACCTATCAAATCACGTCCTTCATTCCGGAGACGTTGCGCGAGATGCAACGCAAAGCCGGATTGGTTTAAGCCTCGCGGATATATTGGCGAAACTTACGTTTGACTTGGACCGACAGGCCGAAGTTTATAAGCAAGCCGTTGTCGATACCAGTGGCAGCGAGATAATGGATGAGTTTCATCTCGTGCTCTGGCGCTAGCGTAAGCGCTGCTTTAATCTCGATTATTAGTTGCTCCTCGATCCACAGATCGGGAAAATAAACGCCCACTTGATGGCCCTCATACCAGACTGGGAGTTTAACTTGCGGCCTCGCCACGATACCGGCTTTTAACAATTCCAGCTTGAGAGCGTTCTCGTACACCTTCTCGAGAAAACCTGGGCCAAGGACGTTGTGGACTTTGTAAGCGCAGCCGATGACTTTGTGAGTAAGATAATTAATTTCCATCCGCATACTCCGTGAGGTAGAGAGACAGGATTACAGGATTTACAAGATTCACAAGATATCATGTAAGTCCTGCAATCTTGCAAATCTTGTAAATCCTGTCTAATAAACGCGTTCGTAATCATAGCGCCCAATAATGTTTTTGTGCATGTATTGCCCGATCGACTCCGCGTTCATAAGGGCTTCATATTTCGACGGTGGGACTCCTTTGTACCGGTACCTGTCGCCAGTGTTGAAGACAACTTCCAGTATGCGCCGCTTCACATCGTAGCCAACTAACCTGAGCATTTCCTAATTTACTGGTTTCAGTTTCATAGTGCTAACATAACCGTAATGATCACCTCGCGAGCGGGAGCTGCCTGACATGCTCACCGCCCGGATAAATCAATTCCG
>JBKPJS010000242.1:0-2257 GCA_046730815.1 Acidobacteriota bacterium | reverse complement strand
TGATTACGTCGTGCATGCGACAGTTATGAGTTGCGAGCCGACCCGGTCGCTACCGCCTCTGGTACTGACCTCGCTACTTCAAATGAGTTTGTCAAAACCTCTCTAACGTCATCGGGTGATAGACGCGACGCGGCCAACGTTCCATCGCTATCGAGAAACTCTACTGCTGACGTCATCTCACGATTGTCAGTTTGCCAACGTCCCTCTCGATTGCTTTCTTTGCTGTTGAGCAACTGCAACGCGCCGCTCAAATCGCGGCGCGGTATGCGTGGACGCACGACAGTCTCGGCCCACGAGTAGTAAGGATAATCGATACGATAAAACCAACCGCCGCTCGTGGGAATCGCAATCAGGAAGAGTTCGCCTCGCGCAAATTTAGAAATTGCGGTATATGGCGCAGCGTGTCTGGTCGGACGGAAACCAGCGCCGTCAAAAAGCTCCGGTGCAAGAGTGACAACTGAGATTCCGGAATGCTCAGTAACGCTCGACTCGCCTCGCTCGAAACTCTCGATCGCCGCCGCAACCTTGTTCCAACCTTCGCGCCAGAGGTGTTCGTAGTCATTGACGTTCTTAAGTAAGCCCTCCACTTCAGGCAGCACGAGCTCATAAGCGCGAGCGTCATCCACCTCTTCGCCAGCGATGAACCCGGCCAGTGGCGAGCCGTCGTCGTTGTTCGGACTAGCCTGGTCAGAACCTTGTATGGCGATACTAACGCGCACTCCGTCGTCGCTCGAGTACTCTGAAAAGTCTCCAGCTTCGGCAGCGGCGATTAAAAGATCTCGGTAAGCAAGGGCCCGTTCGCCTGTAAGCACGGTCCAAACGGACAAAACGCCGTCCGTGTCGAAGTGGTTGTTAGTGACCAGTTCAATACCGTTCGTTAAAGCAGCACGGTTTGGTGAGGCGACAAGATTCAGCGCAATCTCGGTTGAGGTGTCGGCCTTCAATTCGGTGGGCGTCGCATTTCCTTCCCAGTGAGAGAAATGAATACTATTGTCGACGGTTCCATCAACTGAGAGTTTCGGCACGTTGTCGAGCGCATCTGTGTAGAATTCAAATCTCATGGTCAGGCCTTTCGTTGAAGAGATTTTTAGCAAAGTGTAGTGTAACGTGTATCTCGGCTCAAAGCCGCTCGCAATCAAATTAAACGGAGTAAAAGTAATGGAAGAGATCACGGCAACCGAACTGAAGGAGCGCCTGGATAAAGGCGAGGACATTCAAATCGTCGACGTGCGCGAGGACAATGAGGTCGCGATCGGTCGCATTCCAAATTCGGTCCACATCCCGCTGGCGCAGGTGTTGACTCGGATGAATGAGATCGATCCGAATCGCGAGACTGTCGTGCACTGCAAGATGGGCGGGCGTAGTGCGCGAGCAATCGACGCGCTTCAGCGTTCAGGGTTCAGAGGTAAACTGATAAACCTTAAAGGTGGGATTATTGGCTGGTCGAATGAGGTTGATCCGAGTGTGCCGAAGTATTGAGCGCGATTGCTGTTCGGAACCATCCACAGATTACGCAGATTAATCTGTGGATACTACTTCGTGATGCCTTGCAGCTCGATAAACCGGCTCAGTTTAGTGATCACCATTCCCTCTTCACACTCCAGCCGGCACGACAAAGCAGGCCGATCATTCTGCTCGTCTTCGCCTTGCTTGTGATACCAGATCTGGCAATTGGTGCACTCACCGTTCCAACAGAAGTCCCCGTAAGAAATCGTGTTGATGGATAAGTATTGAAAACAACGCAACAGGCGATTCTTTTCCGGCACGCTGACTTGAGTGCCCACTATCTCGAGACTGATAAGCTTCTCGTAAGGATCGAGCAGATCCGCCGCGCCTTCTTCCAAGCCGCTGCCTGCGCTTTGTTCACTCATAGGCAGCGGCAGTATAATCCCTCGCTGCTCAATTCGCTGCAAAAAACTCGGGGGTAATCGATTTGGCCTTAGTAATCTATACAAAGCCGGGATGTCCTTATTGCCAGCAGGCGCGCGACTACTACGACTCCAAAGGCATTCCGTTTCTCGACTATGACGCGCAGAACGACAAGGCGCGACGCGCAGAGATGTTCTCGTATTCCGGTGGCGATCCAACGGTGCCGTGCATGGTGCAGGATGGTAAGTATGTGGGCTCCGGTTGGGGAGATCCGCCTCGCGGTTGAACCGTTCACGATTAGCCGGCCGTGAGCCGGCTGCTTTTGCAACGTTGTCTCCCCTTATTCAATTGTGTTTATCAGGAAGGTGCTTATGAACAACCACACCCG
>JBKPJS010000241.1:0-4894 GCA_046730815.1 Acidobacteriota bacterium | reverse complement strand
GCTGGAGATCAAGCGTTCGCACCAGATGATTGCGATCAGCGAAGCACAAACGGCCCAGGCGAAGCACGAGTTGACTGAGGCCAACCTGCGTCTGGTTGTTTCGATCGCGAAAAAGTATCAGAACCGTGGTTTGCAGTTCCTCGATCTCATTCAGGAAGGCAACCTCGGTTTGATGAAAGGTGTTGACAAGTTTGACTGGCGACGCGGATACAAGTTTTCAACTTACGCGACGTGGTGGATCCGTCAGGCAATCACTCGAGCGATCGCCGACCAGGCGCGCACGATTCGCATCCCGGTGCACATGATCGAAGTGATCAATAAACTCAAGAACACTTCGCGTGAGCTGGTGCGTGAGCTTGGCCGCGAACCAACAACCGAAGAGATTGCCAAGAAGATGGACACTTCCGTCGACAAGGTGCGGAAGGCGCGCAAGTTGATGCAGGATCCGATTTCGCTGGAAACACCGATCGGTGAAAATGGCGACTCGCAGTTGGGCGACTTGATTGAAGACAAGTCGAGCGAGAGTCCGGCTGCGCGTGTTATCACTTCAAACTTGCGCGAGATCGCGGGCGACGTGTTGCAGACGTTGAGTCCGCGTGAAGAGCGTGTGATCCGTTTGCGGTTTGGATTGGACAACGGCGGTCACGAGCGCACTTTGGAGGAGGTGGGTCAGAATTTTAATGTGACGCGCGAACGCATTCGCCAGATTGAGGCTAAGGCGCTGCGCAAACTGCGACATCCTTCGCGCGCGCGGTTATTAAAGAATTTCCTCGAAGGCGAGGGGCAATAAGTTCAGAAAGATTAGGAGCGACTAAAAATGAGTGAACATGTTAAAGAAGTGAGCGATAGCTCGTTTGAGAAAGACGTCCTGGGTGCCGCTAAACCGGTGCTGGTTGATTTTTGGGCTGAATGGTGTGCCCCTTGCCGCATGCTGGCGCCGACGGTAGCCGCTGTTGCCGAGCATTATGGCGACACCGCAAACGTGGTGAAGTTGAACGTTGACGATAATCCTTCAACTGCACAGCGCTACGGCATCAAGGGAATTCCAACTCTGATTCTTTTCCGCGAGGGAAAAGAAGTCGAGCGCGTGGTTGGGGCGACGAGTAAAGAGTCGATCATGAGAATGATTGAGAAGTACGCGATAGCGAAGGCTTCTTAACTTTGAAGGTCGAGCAGTGAGAAGGCCGGGCGTTTCGCGCCCGGCCTTTTTTGTTTGTGCTGCTCTTAGTGGCCATTTCCATTTCTCCTTTTGTGTCTTTGTGCCTATTTGTGGCTAAAATGAGTGGCACTAGGTATGGAACAGGCAAAACCCACGCGGCTTATCGTCGGCATCACCGGTGCGACCGGAACGATCTTCGGTGTGCGCATACTGCAAATGCTGCACGGCTCGGGTGTCGAAACACATCTCGTCGTGAGCAAGTGGGCGGCGCGCACGCTCACGCATGAAACCCCACATTCACTCAAGTACGTACAAAGCCTCGCTACTCAGAATCACGCCATCGGCGCGCAAGGAGCTGCGATCTCGAGTGGCTCGTTTGTAACGTTGGGAATGGTGATCGCGCCGTGCAGCATGCGCACACTCGCGGCCATCGCACACGGGCTGGGCGACAACTTGATTCATCGCGCGGCGGACGTAATCCTCAAAGAAAGACGAAAGCTCGTGCTCGTTGTGCGCGAGTCGCCATTCAACGAGATACATCTCGAGAACATGTTGAAGTTGGCGCGGATGGGCGTGGTCATTCTTCCTCCGGTGCCCGCGTTCTATAATAACCCCCAGTATCTCGACGACATGATTAATCACATAGCGATGCGCGTCATCGATCAATTTGATATTCACATGGACGTAATGAATCGCTGGGACGGCGTGCTATTGGATCGAAGACGATCGGCGACTGAAGCAGAGTAGGAGCGAGCCATGGGAGAATTGGTCCAATTTCCATTTGCGGACGGAAACACTGGCGGATACCTTTCAACTCCGGAAAAGGGCAGTGGTCCGGGTGTGGTTGTGATTCAGGAGTGGTGGGGTCTTGTGGACCACATCAAGGACGTTTGCGACAGGTTCGCGACTGAGGGATTTGTCGCGCTCGCACCTGATCTCTATCATGGCAAAACCACGAAGTCTCCGGATGAAGCTGGTAAGTTGATGATGGCCCTGCGCATTGACGAGGCTGAAAGAGATCTGAGCGCGGCCGTTGAGTATTTATCAACTCTCGATTCCAC
This sequence comes from Acidobacteriota bacterium, assembly GCA_046730815.1. GTDB lineage: Bacteria > Acidobacteriota > Blastocatellia > Pyrinomonadales > Pyrinomonadaceae > PSRF01. The sequence goes on along the minus strand of JBKPJS010000241.1, from coordinate 2,674 downwards.
AACGAGTGAAAAAGCCGGCGTGGTTGGCTTCTGCATGGGCGGCGCCTTGTCGCTTTATACAGCTACGAAAAACTCAAACATCGGCGCTTGCGTAGTCTTTTACGGCGGGCATCCAAAGGTCAAGCCAGACCTGCCAAACTTGCACGCACCTGTGCTCGGACTCTACGCGGGGAAAGATGGCTTTGTCACGCCGGCGTTAGTTCGCGAGTTGGAGCGCAAGGTAAAAGATCTCGGCAAGCAGATTGAAGTGAAGATTTATCCTGACGCGGATCACGCTTTCTTCAATGACACGCGTCCTGAGGTCTACAATGCTGAGGCCTCCACCGATGCGTGGCGGCGTACAATTGAATTCCTTCGCAAGCATTTAAGTTAAGACAGTTTTACAGGATTTACATGATTTTCAGGATGAACATGTAAATCATGTCTAATCCTGTAAGTGCTGTACAAGCTCGATCTCTATTCACAACCAAGAGGAAATTTTTATGTCCATGTCTTCGTGCGCATTGTCTCTGATCTCGATGCTGCTTCTACTGTCGCCGCGCGTAGTTGCACAGGAACCACCAAGACCGCCGGCATCACCGTCGCCGTCTCCAACTGCAACAGCGAGCCCGTCGCCAACTCCTGACGCGTCGCCCACACCTCGCGATCCGATGTCGACGCCAACATTCAACGGACTCAAAATGCGCTCGATTGGACCAGCCTTCACTTCCGGACGTGTTGTAGGGTTCGCGGTCGATCCAACCAATCCGGCGCGTTACTACGTTGCGGTTGCATCGGGCGGTGTGTGGAAGACGATCAACGCCGGCATCACGTGGGCACCGGTCTTTGACACTGAAGCCTCTTACTCGATCGGCGCTATCGTGCTCGATCCGAGGAACCCGCTCACAGTTTGGGTGGGCACGGGCGAGAACAACAGCCAGCGCAGCGTTTCCTACGGCAACGGCGTTTACAAATCAGAGGACGGCGGCCGGAGCTGGAAAAACGTCGGTCTCAAGACTTCCGAGCACATCGGCCGGATCGCGATCGATCCGAAAGACTCAAACGTCGTGTACGTCGCGGCGCAGGGACCGCTATGGGGGCCGGGCGGCGAGCGCGGTCTCTTCAAAACAACCGATGGCGGCAAGACCTGGAAGAACATTCTCAACGTCAGCGAAAACACGGGCGTCACCGACGTCGTCATCGATCCCAACGATCCAAACACAATCTACTGTGCTTCATATCAACGCCGCCGGCACATGTGGACGTTGATTAACGGTGGTCCAGAGAGCGCGATCTACAAATCGACAGACGCGGGTGCGACCTGGAACAAACTCAAGGCGGGTTTACCGACTGTTGAATTGGGTCGAGTCGGGCTGGCCATCTCTCCGGTTGACTCGAACGTAATCTACGCCACAGTGGAAGCTGCCGATCGCAAGGGTGGAATTTTTCGCTCGGCCGATCGCGGCGGCAGTTGGGAGCGGCGCAACGAGTTTGATGCGACGGCGATGTACTACGCTCGCATAGTTGCCGATCCGAAAGATGTCGATCGCATTTACGTTATGAACGTGTTTCTGATGGTCTCAGACGACGGAGGCAGAACACTGCGACGTCTCGGTGAGAAAAACAAACACGTCGATAATCACGACATTTGGATCGATCCAGCGAATACGGAGCACTATCTTGTTGGTTGCGACGGCGGTATCTATGAGAGTTTCGATCGCGGCCAGAACTGGGACTTCAAACAAAACCTGCCGGTGCCGCAGTTTTACGACATCACCACTGACAACGCGAAACCTTTCTACAACGTCTACGGCGGCACTCAGGACAACTTCAGCTTCGGTGGTCCTGCACGCACGCGCAGCGCTTCCGGCATCACCAACGCTGACTGGTTTGTCACTAACGGCGGGGACGGCTTTCGTTCCCAGGTCGATCCCGAGGATCCAAATACAGTCTATGCCTCACTCCAGCACGGCGTGATTGTTCGTTTCGACAAACGCACGGGCGAACGTATCGGCATTCAACCGCAGCCAGGCCGTGACGAAGATCCTCCGCGTTGGAACTGGGACACGCCATTCATCATCAGCCCGCACTTGCACACGCGACTCTACATGGCCTCCGACAAACTCTATCGCAGCGACGATCGTGGCGACACCTGGCAAGTGATCAGCGGCCAACTCTCTCGCGCACTCGATCGCGACAAGCTGCCAGTGATGGGCAGAGTCTGGGGCATCGACGCTGTTGCCAAAAACGCTTCGACCGCTTTCTTCGGCAATGCTTCTGCGCTCGCGGAGTCGCAGAAAAAGGATGGTCTGATTTACGTCGGCACTGACGACGGCCTGCTGCAAGTGACTGAAGACGGCGGCAAGAACTGGCGCAAGATCGAGAAGTTTCCGAGTGTTGCCGACATGTCTTACGTCAGCCGCATCATCACTTCGAACCACGACGCAAACACCGCCTACGTAGCTTTCGATAATCACCAGAACGCTGACTTCAAGCCGTATCTCTTGAAGACCACGGACGCAGGTCGCACGTGGGTTGCGCTCAGCGCTAACCTGCCAAAGAATGGACCTGTGTGGGCCATCGCGGAAGATTACGTCAACCCGAATCTTCTTTTCACTGGCACTGAATTCGGACTCTACTTCTCGATCGACGGCGGGCAGAAGTGGATTCAACTGAAAGGCGGAATGCCGACGAT
>JBKPJS010000240.1:0-2421 GCA_046730815.1 Acidobacteriota bacterium | reverse complement strand
CGAAGGCCGACGTCTCGACTGTGTTGAAAGACGATTCTAGCCTCTTCACTGGTTTGTCTCGCAAGTCGCGAGTGCGCATGGCGCTCGTGGTGGTCCAGGTCGCTTTTTCGTTGTTGCTTTTAGTCGGCGCGGGACTCGTGTTGCGCAGTCTGGAAAAGATTAGACCAACACGTTTGGGCTTCAGCACGGAGAGCATGGTCATCGGAATCGTGAGGCTCGATGAAGCGAAATACGATCGAGTCAAGACACAGGATTTTTACCGTCAACTATCGGAGCACATCGCGTCTTTGCCAGGTGTGCAATCGGCGAGTTTGGTAGACGGTATGCCGGTAACTTTCATGGGCCGATCGCGGAGCAGCATTGAAATTGAGGGTTATCAGCCGGGTGCAAATGAGGACATGCAGATTGACGCCGTCTTAGCCGGACCGCGTTATTTCACGAACATGAGAGTTCCGTTCGTGCAGGGCCGCGATTTCGAAGAACGCGATCGTGAAGGCGCGCCCTGTGTAGCGGTGGTGAATGAAGCTTTCGGCGAAAAATACTTTCGTAGAGCTAATGTGCTCGGAAAGCACCTCATGAGACGCGGCCGCGGACCGAATGCGCAAAAAGAGCTGTGCGAGGTCGTCGGCGTGATACGCGACAACGCGTGGCAATCGTTGGAGAAGCAAGTACACCCGTTCTACGCGCTTGCACTGCAACAGTCTGAACGAAAACAATTTACCCTCCTGGTCAGCAGCGCTGGTGGCGATCCGCAGAGTTTAATCCCGGCAGTCCGTAACACAATCCGCGAGCTCGATCCGAAAATTCCACTAGCGGACGTGCAGACCTTGGGCGACTACTTCAGCGTTGGGCTTTATCCGTTTCGAATGCTGGCCGTTGTGATGGGTGGTTGCGGCGTGATGGCATTGCTGCTTGCGACGCTCGGGATTTACGGAATCATTTCTTATTCAGTGGTGCAGCGCACGCGCGAGCTTGGTATTCGCATAGCGCTTGGCGCGTTGCGACGAGACATTCTGCGGATGGTGCTCCGGCAGGGAATGACGTTGGTCATCCTCGGATTGGGAATCGGATTGTTGTTGTCGTTCGCGTTGACGAGACTGTTGACGAGCTCGTTGCTAGAGCTCGAGTTGCCGTTGCCGGTCAGTGCGACTGATCCTTTGGCGTTTGTGAGCGTAACGATGTTGCTGGCTTTGGTAGCGCTGGTCGCCTGCTACATTCCCGCCCGCCGCGCAACGAAAGTCGATCCGATTGAAGCATTGAGATACGAATAAGGAACCATCCACAGATTGCACAGAAAATAATCTGCGTAATCTGTGGATAAGGAGGTCTGGATGAACACACTTTGGCAAGACGTGCGTTATGGCGCAAGAATGCTGCTGAAAAATTCTGGCGTCACGATCGTGGTGATCATTGCCCTCGCGCTCGGCATTGGTGCGAACAGCGCGATTTTCAGCGTTGTGAACGCAGTGCTGATCCGCCCGCTGCCTTACCAGGAATCGGAACGGCTGATATTTCTTAACGAGAAAAGCGCCGTGCTTGACGAGATGTCGATCTCTTATCCGAACTTCACTGACTGGCGCACACACAACCAGACGTTTGAAAAAATGGGAGTCTACAATCGCGCCAGCTACAACCTCACCGGCGCCGGCGAAGCGGAGCGCATCATCACCGGCCAGGTCTCCGCGGATCTGTTCTCGGTGTTGCGCGTAAACGCGCTTCACGGGCGCGTGTTTACAAATGAAGAAGACAAGCCGGGCGGCACGCCGGTCGTCGTGTTGAGTTACGGTTTGTGGCAACGACGCTTTGGCGGCCAAACAAGCATTATCAATCAACCCATCACACTCAACGGCAAGAGCTACACGGTCATCGGTATCATGCCTGAGTCGTATGCCTATCCGAGCCGCGCCGAGATGTGGGTGCCGGTGGGCCAACTCTCAGACCAACCGAGCTGGCAGAGTCGTGGCAATCATCCTGGTTTGTATGGCGTCGCGCGTCTCAAACCGGGAGCGACATTCGAACAAGCGGACGCTGATATGAACACTATCGCCGCCAACCTCGAGAAACAGTATCCCGACACCAACGCGGGCACTCGCGTCAGGTTGCGGCCGCTGCTGGAGATCTTCGTTGTCGACGTGCGGCGCGCTCTCTGGGTGATCTTCGGCGCGGTTGGCTTTGTGCTGTTGATTGCGTGCGCAAACATCGCAAACCTTTTACTCGCACGAGCAACGGCCCGTAGAAAAGAGATGGCGATTCGCACCGCTGTCGGCGCCAGTCGCTGGCGCATCGCGCGGCAGTTGTTGACGGAGAGTGTGCTGCTGTCGCTGATTGGCGGCGCTATCGGACTGGTCTTGGCGCGCTGGGGAGTCGATCTGATCTTGTACGTCAGTCCGAACGCGATTCCGCGAGCGCGCGAGATTGGTC
>JBKPJS010000239.1:0-7041 GCA_046730815.1 Acidobacteriota bacterium | reverse complement strand
GAGTAAGACTGTGTGCAACCTCTGTGTTCTCTGTGTCTCTGTGGTGAATATTTCGCTGCGAACAACCACAGAGACACAGAGGACACAGAGATTGCACAGAGAAGACTGATACGGTGAATAAAGCGAACAAAGAGACAGCGGTTACTGCGGCCAAGGCGGCGGTGGAAGCGTCTGGACCACCGACGCGCGTGGTGCTGCGTCTGATCTTTATTCTCCTCGCGGTGATGATCCTTCTCTGGGTGATCTCCAAGATCACGGGAATTATTCTGCTCCTCGTGCTCTCGATCTTTTTTGCCTATTTGGTGTCGCCACTGGTTGAGTTCTTACGTCGACCAAGACGTGTCGGAAAACGCACGATCGAAATACCGAAAGTTGTAGCGATTGCACTTGCCTACCTGATCATCCTTGCTGCAATCACGTTTGCAGTTTTTATTATTGTGCCGAGCCTGAGCACCCAGTTTCCTGAATTCGCTGCCCAATCCCAAGCGTACTGGCAGTCGCTGGGCGACAAGATGCAGCAGCTCGTTAAGTACTCACGTCGCATGCCCGGCCCGTTGGTTGGCGCGTTGAGTAGCGCCATTCCTGAGGTGCAAGCGACAATCTTCAATGCGGTTAAAGATTTCTTCACGGCCTCGTTGGCGTATTTGGTTTATCTGCCCTGGCTGGTTCTGATTCCGATCCTTGGTTTCTTTTTGCTGAAAGACGCAGAGAGTTTTAGACGTTCGGCTCTGTTGATGCTGCCGCGTGGCCGTTGGCGTTGGCGTGGTGACGAGTTCTTTCAGGACATCAATAGCACCTTGGCAGCCTACATTCGCGCGCAATTGACCGCGTGCTTGTTTATCGGCGTCGTTTGCGCGCTGGGGTTTACCTTGCTTGGATTGCCGGGCGGGTTGGTGATGGGTGTGATGGCGGGCGCCTTCGAGTTCGTTCCCCTGGTTGGACCACTCGCGATCGCAGTCATCGCGGGGATACTCGCGATGTTTCATGCCGGTCCGTTCAATGCTTTTCTGGTGCTCTTGTTCCTCGGAGTCCTGCGGATTGTGCAAGATTACTTCATTTACCCCAGACTAATCGGGCAGGGCATTCATCTTCATCCGCTGGCTGTGATATTCGCGATCCTGGCTGGTGAGAAACTAGCTGGAGTGGCAGGTATCTTTTTAGCGATTCCCGTGGTAGCGATTTTGACGGTCAGTTATCGTCACTGGTTGGAGCACCGCGGCAGCGAAGGTTTTGCCGATCTTCTTGAACCAACTCCCGCTGAGCCGGTCAAGTTACCGCCAGCCCAGGAGCTTAACGCCGAGACGACACCTGACCAGATGGTGCGTGCTCGTCCTGACCTCACGACTGGCGAATTGAAGATCCCGGAATCTTAACTTTGCGCGTTTGCGCCTTTGCGCGAACTCTCCATCAACTTCACAAACCGCTGGAAATGATGCTCAGCATCGTGTGGTCCAGGCGCTGCCTCCGGATGGTATTGAACTGAGATCACAGGCAGAGTGCGATGGCGCATGCCTTCGACGCATTGATCGTTAAGATTGATGTGCGTGACTTCAACTTCCGGCGGCAGACTTTCAGCACTAACTGCAAACCCGTGATTGTGCGAAGTAATCTCTACGCTCCGGGCCGACAACTCCTTCACCGGCTGGTTGCCCCCACGGTGCCCGAATACGAGTTTGAACGTCTTTCCTCCAAACGCGCGCCCCAGTAACTGGTGTCCAAAACAGATCCCGAACATTGGTACATTCGCCTGCAACAGCTCGCGAATCTCAGTTACTTCCTTGTCCATCGACGCCGGATCGCCTGGACCATTCGATAAAAAGATCCCATCGGGCTTGAGAGCCAGGACCTCTGCGGCCGACGTCGTCGATGGCACGACCGTCGTACGCACCCCAAGCTGCGCCAGTTCTCGTAATGAATTTCTCTTTACGCCGAAGTCGAAACAAACAACGTGAAAACGTTCTTCACCTTCGGCCGGAAACTCGTAAGGCTCCTTCGTTGTCACTACGCTGGCGAGCTCACGATTTTCCATCGGAGGAGACTGGCGTGCTTTTTCTACCAGGCTCTTTTCATCCAAATCGGTTGTCGAGAGACATGAGCGCATCGCGCCCTTATCGCGAATGTGGCGCACGAGGGCGCGGGTGTCGATACCTTCGATCGCGACTATGTTCCAACGTTTCAAGTACGACTCGAGACTCTCTTCGGCGCGCCAGTTGGAAGTGATCCGGCTTGCCTCGCGAACGACAAAGCCTTCTACCCAGGGGCGTGTAGATTCCGCGTCGCTCTCGTTTACCCCATAGTTGCCGATCAGCGGATAAGTCATGCAAACGATCTGTCCGGCATAAGACGGATCGGTAAGCACCTCCTGATAACCGGTCATCGATGTGTTGAAAACGATCTCGCCGCAAACTTCACCCTCAGCCGCCCACGATCTGCCGCGGAACGTACGGCCATCTTCAAGTGCTAGTAGTGCTGCAGGTCTCATATCTTGTTAATCCTGTAAATCCTGAAATCCTGTCAAACCTTACACAGGATTACAACATTTACAGAATTTACAAGATCGTCAAGCTATTGACTACTTTTTATAAACTGCTGCGCCTCGTTCAACCAACGCTTGCTGGCGCGATACTTATACGCCGGCGCAGTCTTTACTGCCTCGATGCAAGCCTGCATCAAGCTCGTCGCTTCGCGCTTGTGCCCCAGCCCCGCGTGCGCGCGACCCATGAGATAAAGTCCTTCGGGATCTGACGGCCTGTGTTCCAGAAATTGATCGAGCGCAGTGCGTGCATCTTCAAACTGGCCCGCCGCGATATACGTTGCCGCCACTTCCCGCCACACCTCATATTGCGAGTGCGCGGGGTTCCTTGCGACAACCTGCTCAAAGTTTTGAATCGCGTCTGCGTATCTCTTCTGCTGCCGCGCGATGCGACCGAGTTGATAGCTCGCGTCGATCTCTTCCGGATCGATTTGCAGAGCGCGGTCAAACCGTTCACGCGCTAAGTCCAACTCGCCTCGGCTTTGATGAATTAAACCAAGATTATAATGAGCCGAAGCATCCGCGGGATTCAACGTTGCCGATTCAAGGTTCTGCTTGAAGGCTGCCTTCGCGCGATGGCTGCCCATGATGTCGCTGAAATAACCTCGCAACAGCATGAACACCAGAAACAGCAGAAACGGAGAACCAAATACTCCTGAGAACAAGCGCGCGGCAATCGGCGCGACAAACAGCGAGCCAAAGCACGAAATGACTGTCACAGCAAATGCGCGCACCAGCGACATTCTGAACGCGTCTTTCACCCCGAGAACCATTCCCACTGCAAAGAACAGCAACTTGGGCATCACGAAAAGATTTTCAGCGAGTATGGCGGGATCCTTGAGTTGTTCCGCCGCTGCGGCAAACTGCGGCGTGTTAGGCAGCATGGCTCGAGTTTGATCCGCGTGTTGAATCATGCTTGCAACCTGCTGAGCCTGAATTCCCGAATAATGAAGCAGCGCCGCGATTACTATTGCGAGGACGTTGGCAGCAGTCAGTACGTAAAACATCGTCGCTGCCACCGGCGCATACTCTTGCGTGATGACTACGCGGAAACTGCCTCTACGATCGAACGTATTTGCGACTAGAGTAAGAATCGGGACCAGCACCACCGCAATCAACACTACGATCATCCCTGCCTGGAAAAGATCCGAGAATACTCCGGCACGCCCGGCGGTCCCCGCGAACTTTTCCGTCACGAAGCTGTAAGCAGCCTGGCTGAGGAAGGCAATGAACGCGACGGGCGCCAGTGAACCGCGGTCGCGCATTCCACGCATTCCCCGCAAGGGGGCATAAAAGATCATGAGCAGGAAACGCAGCCAGTCAATCATTGGGTTAAACGCTCAAGGCTATGGAATCGGTTCACGCGTCGGTTCACCGATGGGCGTATCCTGAAAATCCGGTCTGAAATAAGGCTGCTGCGGACCCGGTGGCGTGATGTCTTCGTGATGTATGACGCTCGCCGCGGTCAGTGGCCAGTAGCGAAACAGCGCTTTGCCGTAAATGTATTTCTTGGGCACCAGACCCCAAATCCGCGAGTCGCTCGAGTTGTCGCGATTGTCGCCCATCACGAAGTAGTAGTTGGGTCTGACGTAGATTCCCGCCTGGCTTCGATGCGACAAATTCAGCCGCGGATCGAGATAACTCTCTTCGAGGTCGCGACCATTCACCCGCACGACTCCTTCGTGCACTTCAACCGTATCGCCCGGCAAGCCAATGACCCGCTTGATGTAGCTCTTCGAAGGATCGTCCGGAAACCAGAAGACGACAATGTCACCACGATCGAGTTTGGGCGCCCAGCGATATTCGTCGTAATAGATCAGCTTGTTAACAAAGATGCGTTCGCCATCGTGCAAACGAGGCAGCATCGACGTGCCCTCAACTTTGACTGGCTGTACGATGAAAACTACGACTAGCGCCGCTATCATCAGCGCAAAAATCAAATCGCGAAGCAACAGGCGCGCTTCCGACCAAAGGTCGTTCCGCGAGGCGTCCTCGGGCTTGTGTTCCTGGATGTCTTTGTCGTCGTCGACGTGAACGCCACCAAATGGCGGTGGCCGGCGTTTTCGAATTCCAAACATAATCGGTTTTGAGGTTATCTTTCAGCTTGCGCCCTTGTCAAACAAAGCCATCCACAGATTACACAGACGACACAGATCAAGCGGCGTAATCGGTGGTTGGATCTTTCTTGACAGTCTTTACCAACGCTCTCTATCATCCTGACCTGCACTCCGCAGCCGAGGACAGCGGCGCGAGGCGGACCAGAAAAGAGGCCCCTGGACGTGATCAAGCTAGATATCATCAACCGCGTGGCGGATAAGACCGGCGTGCCGAAGATGAAAGCCGAACAAGCCGTCGAAGCTCTTTTCCATTCGATGAAAGAAGCGTTGACCCGCGGTGAGCGAATCGAGCTCCGCGGATTCGGCGTGTTCGTGGTGAAGCCGCGCAAGAGAGGCGTCGGCCGGAATCCTCGTACGGGTGAGGAGGTCGCGATTCCGTCAGGCAAAACGATCCGATTCAAGCCCGGCAAGGAGCTACAGGCGCACGAGGACGGCGAAACTGTAGTGGACGACGCAAACGACGACGAAGACGACGATTTTTAGGGTCCTACAAAAAAGGTTTATTCGAGGCTAGAGATGGAACTGCACGAGCATCCAGACTCTAGCCTTTAGCTTCTCAAAGCGAGTTATGGCTGAATCGATAAGAACTATTCCAACGGGTCTGGACCTCTTCAAGCGCACAACGATTTCCACCCGTGAGTGGAGACTGCATGGCGGACTCTTAATTCTCACGATCGTCACGACGACATTGGCTGGAATCATGCTCGCGGCGCCTGAGCTCACACCAGCCGAGCCGCCATTATCCACCCCACTCGATTACCTGTTCTACATTCCGCTGGCTTATTTCTATTCGGTCGTTGAGCTGGTCAGGTATTCGTTAGCGCATCCACGCCTGATCGCGGAGGGTGCTACATTCTCGGCTTCACTGCTGGCAATTCTCTTCTCGCATGAAATGGGACATTACCTCGCGTGTCGCTATTACAAAGTTGACGCGACGCTTCCTTATTTCATTCCCGCGCCGCCGTTGTTTCTCGCCGGGACCTTTGGCGCGTTCATTAAGATTCGTTCGCCGATTCCGTCGCGCCGGGCGCTGTTTGATATCGGTCTGGCTGGTCCACTGGCGGGATTTGTCGTCGCGGTTCCCTTGTCGCTCATTGGGGTCCTGACGATTGGCGCCCCAGTCGAGCTTAAAGAGCACTTGATCTTCTTTAACGACCCACTTCTGTTCCGTTTGATCTCCAAACTCGCTGGAATACCTCTCGATCCAAACTCGCCGACGAATCCTTATTACATGGCCGCATGGCTCGGCTTGCTTGTTACCAGTCTGAATCTAATGCCTGTGGGCCAACTCGACGGCGGTCACGGCACGTTTGCGCTATTCGGCCCACGCGCGCACAAGATTATCGGCCGTTTAGCTTTTATTACCGTTGCGGTGTTGGCAGTGTTGGGCTTCTGGTGGCACGGCAGCCCGAGTGGATTTCTTTACGCGGCGTTGTTGGGAATTATGATGAAGGTCCCACATCCCCAGCCAGGAGTGATGGAGCCGCTGGGAACCAAACGAATCGTGATCGCTATGCTCACGCTGATCGTTTTCGTACTCTGCTTCTGGCCTTTTCCGATTACGATCACTTAACAGGATGTACAGGATTTTTCATGATCGACATGTAAATCCTGAAAATCCTGTACATCCTGTTAAATGGCCGCAGCAGGTAGTAAACCCTTAATCTCCCTCACGACGCGTGCGACTTCCTCCTGGTTCGCCAACGCAATCATGAAGAACTTGTACCCCTGGTGGAAGCAGATTACTCCGTTTGCAAATAACCAAACACCATCGAGAAATGGATTGCCGCCTAACAACCAACTGATCGGCGCGCCGGTAATTGCGCCTGGCTGAAAAATCTGCGCCCACATCGCGGCGCCGGCCGCGCAACTAAATGCACCAAGCAACGGCGCTCCAACGTATTTCGCAACTTTGCGTTCAAACTCCGCGCGCTGCTGTTCGGCTTTCGCGAGCTCGCCGCGCGCGATCAGTTCTTCCTGCTTCTTCAAATATCCGTCAAACTTTTCGCTCGCTTTGCGCAGTCCGTAAACCGGAAGCGCCGAATGCGTTAACCAGTGCGGATGCGAGCCCAGCAGGACTGCGTCCAACCCTGGGAACGCAGCGCCCGCCCTGATACCCAGCACAAGGGAAACAGAAACGACTGCTGCCTTGCCCGGGTTCTCTTTGATCCAGTCGCGAGCTTTTATCAACCCTGTCGTCGCCGCTGTTGAAGCACGTGTGAACCTTGCTCCGGTGTCGTAGAGGTGCGATGCTCGATCGTAGTAGGTCTTCGCGTCGTCAAACACTCTCTTGCCCGTATCGCCGGCAACATCCCGAACAGCCTTCCCGGCCTTCTTCACGTTCTTGACCCTGTCTCTTATACACATCTCCGAGCCCACGAGACATTGGCT
>JBKPJS010000238.1:0-2977 GCA_046730815.1 Acidobacteriota bacterium | reverse complement strand
CTATCGGTTCAGCGATCTAGTTCACATTAAATCGGGTGAATTTTCGGGACAAACAGGCGAGGTCATTGCGCTAATCTCCATCAAGCCGGAGCCGGTTTACGTAGTCGTTCTTCCACCGGACGAAACGTCGACAGTACTGCCTCAGCGAGAACTCGAATCCACCGGGTCAAGCTCCAGAAGGACGCTGAAACTAATCAAGCCAACTTAACAACTACCGCACCCCAACACACAACCCCATTCCCACCGGGCCGTATTCTTAACTATAATGCCTTGCGCGGTTCTCGCCGCGTCCATTCCGAGTAAGCAGTAGGAGAAATGTGATGCCCATTCTGTCCCGCCCCCGAATTGCTTGTCTGTCCGTAATCATGTTGCTCGCGTGTGGCAGCGGCGCGTTGGCGCAACACGATCCAATAACGGGCGGCGGGATGATCGGCGGCAGCACGGGACGGCCCTCAAGCAAGCCAGCGACCAAACCCGCGACTAAACCGGCGACTACAACGACAACGGCTCCATCGCGAAGACGCACCACTCCGACTGCACCAGTCAGAAAGCCGGCGACAACAACCACCCCCACAACTTCGTCGAACGCCGATTACTACTACCAGCAAGGCGAAGCGCTTTACAACGCACAGAAATATCGCGAAGCGCTCGAGCCTTATTTAAAGGCCACGCAGATAAATCCGTCGATGGCCTCAGCGCTGTATCGCGTCGGCTGGATCTACAACGATCTCGAAGACTACAGCTCCGCGATCGATCCGTTAAAACGAGTTGTCGCAATACAACCCAAGAATGCGGCCGCACAGTTCGAGTTGGGCTATGCCTACCGCAAGCTCGAGGATTTCCCCGCAGCGCTAACCGCCTTCAACCAAACCATTCGCATCCAACCTGACTACGCCGCGGCGCACTACCAGATCGGCTGGATCCACAACGAGGAGAAAAACTACGACGACGCAGTCAGGGCTTTGAAGCTCGCAATCAGTAATCGTGCGAATTATGCCGAAGCGCACAGCGAACTCGGTTACTCCTTGCGAAATCTCGGCCGCTATTCCGAAGCCATCGAGGAGTATCAGGAAGCAATACGCTTGAAGCCTGACATGGGCCTCGCGCATCTCGGCCTGGGCGACGTTTATTACTACAACACAAAGCAATACGCCGAAGCGGCGAAGGCTTACAAACGCGGTCTCGAAGTGCGACCGGGCAATGCGACCGCGCAATACAATCTGGGCTGGTGTTACAACGATCTCGAGCGTTACGGCGAGGCAGTCGAAGAGCTGCGCAAGGCGGTGCAGTTGCAACCCAACTATCCCGAAGCGCACAACGAGCTGGGTTACTCACTTCACCAGTTGGGCCGTTACGCGGAAGCGGTGCAGGAGTATCAGATCGCGATCAGGCAAAAGACCGACTACGCTTCGGCACACTACAATCTCGGTATGTCGTACGTGGCGATGCGCAATCGCAACGCAGCCCTGGAGCAATACCGGATCCTTCAGCGCATTGACAACGCGCGCGCGACAAAACTTTTCAATTCGATCAAGTAAAGCATCCTAAGAACGCGACACCTCATCACAATTGGCGATTAACAGTCTCCTCAGAGCGTCACCTTTTCACTGGTTTCGGTAACAAAGCATTAGAGGCTCCCCGCGCCGGCAGCGTGTCTGTTTGCCGGCATCACCGTAGTACGTAAACACAACTCGATCACTATCGCTCCCGGTACCGAGCCGTAGGTGTGTTTACGAGCAGGACGAGGTTCTACGATGAATGCTAATTACTCTTCTGCCAAACCAACACACGAATACCAACCGACGATTATCGAGAGTCGACTGTTGCTCAGACGACTCGCGATCCAGATTGTGTTTTTCAATAACGAACTCAAGCGGGGCTGGGGTGATTTCAAAAAAGATCCGATCGCATTCGCCGTGCGCTCAACCCGTTCTCTCGTTCACAGATTTGAGAAGCTGTTATCGATTCCGAATGTGACGGCAATTGTCGCTGTCACATTCGTCGTGATCATAGTGCTGATGGTTGAACGAGCGCCGTTGAAATCTGAAGAGACGACCGGAGCTGAGCCACCCTCAGAAATAGTTCTTTTGGACGTGCCAAAACCGCCCGACTCAGCAGGCGAGTTTCGAATCGGGAAAGATGGATCAGGCCGAGTCGGTTTTCAAAAGGACAAAGGCGAAGGCTCTGGTCCAACTCCAAAACGCGCGCAGGGAGGTGGCGGCGGAGGGAATCACAATCCCACGCCACCGCAGTCCGGAAAATTACCGCCACCCTCATCAATTCTCGCTGCCATACCGACATCTCCTCCGCTCCATCCTCCCGCACTTCCAGTCGCGGGCATCGATATCGACCCTGCGCTATGGAAAGATCTCAAAGCACCAGTCTATGGCGATCCGAGATCCAAGTCTGAGACTGAATCGAAAGGGCCGGGAGAAGGGGAGGGAATTGGAACGAACAAAGGAACCGGAATCGGCGATGGAATTGGACCAGGTTTTGGACCAGGAAAGGACGGAAACACAGGGCGCGGCTCGAGACAAACGGGTTGTTGCGGCTCCGGTGGTGCTGCTGAGAATCTGGATGGAACATTCACTGGAGCTCAAGTCGAACAGCGAGCACGACTGTTATTCAAACCGGAACCACAATACACGGAAGAAGCTCGGCGGAATCAGATCACAGGTACCGTGATGCTTCGCGTGGTCTTCTCCAGCAGTGGCGAAGTAATACAGATACGCGCAGTGCATACACTGCCTTTCGGACTGACAGAGCGAGCCATTGCTGCCGCACGTCAGATTAGATTTGTTCCCGCGATAAAAGGGGGCCGTCCCGTGTCGGTCTTTATGCAACTGGAATACAACTTCAATCTGTATTGAAATTAATGAAAAATTCAAGTGCTAAGCATCAAACAGGTGCAAGCTGCGCCGTTCGTCCCGTTCTATACCTAACACACAGGGGCTGAAAATCGGGTTCTACAAACCTC
>JBKPJS010000237.1:0-5448 GCA_046730815.1 Acidobacteriota bacterium | reverse complement strand
AAGTTGGCGTACGTTGCGTTGCCGCTCCCGTCTACGCGGCCAGCGGCGAAGTTGTCGCGGCGATCGGCGTCAGCGGGACAGTGATTCAACTCAACGACGACTATCTCCCATCGCTCGGGAAGATCGTGCAAACGACCGCCTTAAAGCTCTCGGCTCAACTCGGCGGTCGTCGCAACCGTTAATAGCTATCTTGTTAATCGTGCGAATCCTGTCTAAGTTAGCTCTTGGCTTTTAACGCGCTCAGCTCTTTTTCGAGCTTCTCCAGCTCGTCCTGCACACCTGCTTTGAAATCAGGATTCGCTAACGTCGTCAACGACTTCTTGAGTGCCGTGATACGAGCAACCAGCAACGCTTGATCGGCCGGCACCGCAATGTCGGGCGTTACGCCTGTTCCTTCCCAATTCGTTTTAGTGATTGGACTGATGGCGCGTCCAGTCGGAATGAACATTCCAAAATGCTCGTTGATCCGGAAACCCCCTCCCGGATGCGCACCGCCCCCGGTCGTCTCGCCGATGATTGTAGCGCGCTTGAGATTCTTGAGATTGTAAGTGAATTCTTCGGCGCCTGAGAACGTCCGTTTACTGGTAAGCACGTAAACGTCCTTGTTCAGGTAACGCTTGCCGGCCACTTCCTTCCTGGTCCAAAACTCCTCGGTGCGGTTACCTTCACGCCAGTAGAGATCGTTCAGGTGAACCGGCTCAGGGCCGAACAAGTAAGAACAGACCAGGGCCACCATTGCCGGATTTCCACCTCCATTGCCGCGCATGTCAATGATGAGCGCGTCAGTGCCGTTAACAAAGTTCATTGCCGCGGCCACTGTGTCGGCGCCGAGCTCCTCATCCATGAAATTGAAGAACTCGAGGTAACCGATGTTGCCCCGCAAACGCTCAACCTTACCGAACCCATGATTCATCCAGCTTAAGTCGCGTTTCCTTTGTTCACGCTCTTCTACCGTCGGTTCGCGGCGTGGTCCACGCTCGGGAATCGCCTCATGCGAATAGCGTACGCGAAGGTGCTTGTCATTGCTAACAGCCTGAAGGTCCTTAGTTAGCGTCGTCGCGAATAATTTGGCGCTCGTGATCTGATCGTATTCTTTCTTCGCGACCCGTTCGTGAATCGACTGCTCCATCTTCTTCGCCGTTTCGGGAAAGACATACGACTCATTAAGCCGCTTCAGAATTGTATCGATCACCTGCGTCCGCGTAGCGGCATCGATGGTGAGATCAGGTTGTTCTGGCTGTGCAACGGCGACACTCGCGATGGAAAGCGCGACGACGCAGAGGACGGTCAGACGGATAAAGGTCCTGGAGGCGATTGAGCTAAACATTCGAAGTTCTCCTTTGTGTTAAAGCTAATGTCGTTCTATTTGCGACTGAGCAGGCCGCGGAGCATCAGGTTAGCAACGTCGGATGCGCGTTGTTCGACTTCTTCGCGCTCCCCCAGTTCCGTTGTGCTCAGACTGTAGGGCAACAGCCCATTAGTCGCTTGCAAGAGCGCGTGCGCGGTGACGTGCTCATCGTCAAAACTAAACTCGCCTGATTCGCGGCTCATGGTCAGTACTTCGGCAAAAATTTGCGCCTCGGCCTCGAAGTACAGTGCGCGGCGCGCAAGTAACCCCGGACGCAGGGCGGCGAGCAGATCGTTTAGACTCTGGGTGTAGTGCTGGATGCTGTCAAAACGAAACAAGACGCGCTCCAATAGCATCAAGCGTAGTCGTTCCGCCGCCGTGGCATCCGAACGTGCGATCGCCGTGAGCCGTTTCTTCAGGCGTTCGACAATCCGATCGACATGCGAGAGCACTACCTCCTCTTTACTGCTGAAGTGGAGATAGATGGTGCCCTTGCCAATGCCGGCTTCTGCGGCGATGTCCTCGACCGTCATTTTGCGGTAGCCAAACCGGGCGAGCAGGCGGTCTGTGGCGTCAAGGATCGCATCCTTTACGGCGGGTTTTGGGGCAACTGCAGCCACTTTTACTCGGATTGACTCCTGACCAGATTTGAATTTCAGTCAATATACACGTTCAGGAGGGAAAAAGTTCCGAAGATTTTATTGTAGGGGGTTGTCCTCCTTGTCCACCCGTTTCCGGCACACATCAAACCACGGGTGGCCACGGAGGGCCACCCCTACAAAGATCTCCCAGAGATGGTGGCTCACATCAACAGGGATTCCACCCGGTGCGCGTGCACCATCTCTTCGCACGGTGACCACGCGAAGACTGTGAAGCGTCCATCCTGTGAGGCCACAAGGGCGAGTGCGTCGCGCTGATCGTGAACAAACTGTGCCGCAGAGAGATGTCTCGTTCCACCGTGCTCCGTTGGATGGACGACTACCGGAAGGTTACCGATGATGGGTTCAGTGATTACCCATTTATCCACGTATGAGCTTGTTTCCGTCCGCCGAATCTTCGCCCCGAAAGCCAGCAGTTCATATCGATCATTAATGACGGTTGCACCATCGACAGCAGTTAATCCCGCAATTGTATCGACTACCCGGCGCATTGCGCTCTCCCACGGCCTGCGATCCTCTTCATCGACCTTCTGACCCAGGAGTTCGGAGAGCGTCGCAAACGCAGGGGTGACCGAATAAAGGACCGGCTGTGCGATCGATTCACGCCAAACTTCATTTCCCGCCGGCACGACCAGCAAACTACCGCCATGTCCGTGAGCGCGCATCGAAGCCGCGAGTTGGACCAGCACGTTCAACGAGTGATGTGGTCCATTGGTGGCAGCCGCGGTGAAAGCGAGCAAGGCTTTGAGGAGTGATGGACAATCAGGCAGGCTGGTACCTTTTTCGTCTATGACCTTGACCTGCTCACCTTTGAGGACGGCGACGTTCGCATACTTACCAAAGCCATCAAGACGACGATGCTTGACTACAAGCAGTCCCGGTTCAATATCTTCCAAAACAAAACAGAAACTCGGAATCGTACGTGTTGCGCCCCATACTTTGAGCTCATCTCCATGATCCCAAACACCGAGGTGAATCTCCGGACGTTCAACGGCCGGCGCCAGTTTCCTGAGCACACCCGCATTCAGTGGCAGCGGATGCTCAAACACCATCGGTTGTCCCGCTTGTTCCGGTGGCAGGTAGGCGAGCGAGATTTTGGGGAAGCGGCCTTCCTCCGGGCGAAAGCTGGCCCAGAAAGTTGCGTTGATGATCGCCGCTATCGAGCGTGCATCGGGCTTGGGCGCTAATCCGTCTTCGCCGAGCCGTTGCGCCTCCGCAAGTTGCCGGGCGAAATGCTCCTCCACAATCGGCGCCACAGTGCTTGCTGCTTGATATGTTGGGTTCGTGTTCATAAAACTTATTTGCCTGTGAAAAGTGTGTTCTCGTCAACGAAGCAAAGTCCATTGCCCCAGGGATCGTGCGCGTAAAACGATCGCTCGCCCCAGGGACGTTTGACGAGATCACCGGCGCTCTCACCATGCACGTCTTCAGTCGATAAACATTGCAACTGTCGCGCGCGTTCGTAGACGGCTTCGACGTCGTTTACAGCGAAGTAGATATAGTCAGGGAGTGGCTGTGGTTGCGTGTTATCTGCGGTGACGTCGACCAGCGCGAGGATTACCGGACCGCAGTCGATGTAATGCCGGGAGCCGCGTGGAATTCTTCGCCCGCGATCGCCGAGCAGCTTTCCGTAAAACTCTTCAGCCTTGTCGAGATTGTCCACTTGCAGAATGATCCGGTAGAGTGTGGGCGCCATGTTGGTTCCTTTCACTGTTGTGACTTGTGCCACAGATTAACGCAAATGAGCACTGATTATGAAAGGACTGCCACACAGAAGCACAGCAGCGAGTGAAAACCTTTTGTGCCTTTTGTGGCTGGAAGGGAGATGAAAAAGGTTCTGGTAATTGGTGCTGGTGGCGCCGGCAAATCCACAGTCGCCCGACGTTTGGGTCAACTGCTAGATATCGAAGTCAAACATCTTGATAAGTTTTACTGGCGAGCGGGATGGAAAGAGCCTGCAAAGGAAGAGTGGTTGCAGACGATCACCGAATTGACGAGCAATGATTCGTGGATCATCGACGGCAATTACGGAGGTACGCTCGAGTTTCGGCTTCAGCATTGCGACACGATCATTTTTCTCGACATGCCGCGCCTGCTCTGCATCTGGCGCATCGCGAAAAGACGTTTACTTCATCGAAACCGTTCGCGGCCCGACATGGCTGAAGGTTGTAACGAAAAGCTCAATTGGGAGTTTATTCAGTGGGTCTGGAATTATTCGCGCACGAGGAAACCGAAGGTTATCAAAATGCTGCACGAGCAGGCGCAAGACAAGCAGGTTGTTTGGCTTCGTTCGAGTGCAGAGGTTGAGAGGTTTTTAGCTTCGCTGCCAACGGTTAACGAAGAAGCTGCGGCTTGAGAACAAGGAGTGAATATGGAAACAAAGATGTCTGCGCAAATACCGGTCGAGCGTTTTAAGAAAATACTCTTCCGCTGTCTTGATGAAACGTTCTCGACTGTACATGGAATTTATCTCGACAAAGGGACCACGTTGTACGAAACACTTGAAGGAGTGTCGGCCGCAGAAGCGTCACGTGCGATCTCTCCGAAGTCTGCAACAATCGCGGCGCAGGTCGAACACATTCGCTTCTACCTTGATGTGCTGGACGATTACATGCGAACCGGCGAAGACAAGACGAACAACTGGCGCGAGATCTGGGAAACTGTTCGCGAGGTTACACCTGAGCAGTGGGAAGATATGAAGCGGCGTTTGAAAGAGAGCCATGACCGCGTGATGGCGAGGATCAACTCGTTCGAAACATGGGACGGCAAATACGATATTGCCGGAGCATTATCGATACTGGTTCACACCGCGTATCACCTTGGTGGAATTCGGCAGGCGCTTGGAGCTATCAGGGCAGGCACCGGCGCCTAAACACCATGGACGATCAGACGTATGCCCTGGCCGAAACAATCTGGAATTACCATTTGATGAAGCACCAGGTCGCAAAAGCAGATGCGATCCTGGTGCTTTGCAGTCATGATGAGAGAGTAGCGGAACGAGGCGCGCAACTGTTTCTCGAAGGCTGGGCGCCGCTAATCATCTTTTCTGGCGGACGAGGAGCAATCACCGCAGCGTTGTGGGATGAACCAGAAGCAGAACGATTCGCGCGCATCGCAATCGGTTTGAATGTGCCGCGTGAAAGTATTCTCGTCGAGGTTAACTCCACCAACACCGGCGAGAACATCGAATTCACCAAAAGATTACTTGCCGAGCGAGGTATCGATCCACACAGGTTCATAATCGTGCAGAAGCCGTACATGGAACGGCGCGCATTTGCCACGTTTCGTAAGCTTTGGCCTGAGAAAGAGGTAATCGTTACTTCTCCGCAGGTTTCTTTCCGTGAGTATCTTGCTGAGTATACAAATCGCTCGCTATCGGCGAGTGACGTAGTCAGTATAATGGTTGGCGACCTGCAACGAATTAAACTGTATCCAGCACGC
>JBKPJS010000236.1:0-2056 GCA_046730815.1 Acidobacteriota bacterium | reverse complement strand
ACAGGATAGGATGCTAATACTGCACTGGCCGTGAAAAGGTTGCAAGTGTGGAGTATCTTTTGTAGGGGTGGCCCTCCGTGGCCACCCGTTCGATAAATACTGCGTCTTTGGAATCAATGACGGGCGGCCACGGAGGGCCGCCCCTACAATTAATACCCCATATACAAACATCCTCTCCGCACTTGCAACCTTTCCATCGCGGATGCAGTATTAACAGTCCAATCCTGCTTTTGACCAACAACTCGAGGAGAACCACCATGATGCTTCGGCGCTATTCAGCCATAGTGCTGCTTCTGATCTTCTTAGCTTCACCGCCAACGCTGCTCCCGCAAACGTCAACTCCGGCTGCGACGCCTGATCCCAACGATCCCATTCAGCGCATCAAGGACGAAGGCATGAATCGCTCGCAAGTAATGCAGACGTTAAGTTACTTGAGCGACGTTATTGGACCACGCTTGACTGCCTCGCCCGGCATGAAACGCGCCAACGAGTGGACGCGCGATCAGTTGACGAAGTGGGGTTTGCAAAATGCACACCTCGAATCCTGGGGGCCGTTTGGTCGAGGCTGGACGCTGAAGAAGTTCTCGGCCCAGGTGATTGAGCCTCTCGACATTCCGTTGATCGCGTACCCAAAAGCGTGGTCACCTGGCTTGGCAAGTCCGCTTACTGCTGATGTGGTCTATGTCGACGCAAAAACCGAAGCTGATCTGGAAAAGTTCAAAGGCAAGCTGAATGGAAAGATTGTGTTGACGGCTGCCATGCGCGACGTGGCTGCCCACTTCGAAGCACAAGGCACACGCCTGAACGAGAAAGAGTTGCTTGCGCTCGCGGATGCGCCTGAGCCACGACCGGGCGGCCGCAATTTCAACTTCGGCAACAATCCCACATTCCGAGCGGCGCAGGAATTTATCAACGCCAAGCTGCGGTTCTTTCAAGCAGAAGGTGCGGCGTTATTAATCGATCCAAGTCGTTCAGGAGACGGTGGAACAATTTTTGTTCAGTCAGCGCAAGTGCCTGGGCCGCCACGTGATCCAAACGCGACGACGCTAACTCGCGGTACTCCCCCATACGACAAGCGTGCGCCAAAAGTAACGCCCCAACTCGTGCTGGCGGTCGAGCAGTACAACCGCATCGTGCGCATGCTGCAAGCAGGCGAGCCCGTAAAAATAAATGTCGACTTATCGGTTGCGTGGCAGGACGCGGATCCCATGGGCTACAACACGATCGCCGAGATCCCGGGCACGGATCTCAAAGACGAGATCGTGATGCTCGGTGGCCACATGGACTCGTGGCATTCCGGCACTGGCGCAACTGACAACGGTGCCGGTGTTTCAGTCGCAATGGAAGCAGTGCGGATCATCCAGGCGCTTGGTCTCAAACCACGACGCACGATTCGAATCGGTTTATGGAGTGGTGAAGAACAGGGACTGCTCGGTTCGCGTGCTTACGTTGCCGAGCACTTCGGTCTTATGCAAACTCCCGCGACTTCAGCGGCGCCGGCGACAGGCGGTAACACTAACGCCATGGGTGGCGACGCGGGAAATGGAAATGGAACTGCACCCGCTGGACCAACGCTGATCAAGAAGGCGGAGTATGACAAACTCAGCGGCTATTTCAATCTCGACAACGGCACCGGCAAGGTCCGTGGAGTTTATCTTCAGGGCAACGAAGCTGTTCGTTCACTGTTCCGGCAATGGTTAGCGCCGTTCAGAGACATGGGCGCAACCACGCTCTCGATCTCGAACACGGGCGGCACGGATCACTTATCGTTTGATGGGATTGGGTTGCCGGGATTTCAATTTATCCAGGATGAGATCGAATACGACACGCGCACGCACCACTCAAACCAGGACGTGTTCGATCGCATTCAAGCGGATGACATGAAGCAAGCGGCGACGATCATGGCCGCGTTTGTTTACCAGACCGCAATGCGTGACGAGAAGTTGCCGCGCAAACCCGTACCGCGTTAATCAGAACCGAGCGCGGTAGCGCCGGGTTAATCTTGCGACCTGCAACTGTACATTACCCGGCGCTACCCCGCTCGGTTCTGTTATTG
>JBKPJS010000235.1:0-4445 GCA_046730815.1 Acidobacteriota bacterium | reverse complement strand
ATCAGTTTTTCGATCGGACACGAGGACGAGTTAATGAATCGACGTTCTTTGGCGAAGGTATCGTCGCTCACGTTTCCTTGCGCATCCGGTTTGCGCAAGGTTGGGTGATGTACTCGAAGAATCGTGCGGTGCTGCTGAGGTGAAGGTGCACCGTGGTGGAACTTATCTGTGCATGGAAGGGCCGGCGTTTTCAACGGTGGCGGAATCGAATGTTTATCGCTCGTGGGGCATGGACATCATCGGCATGACGAACTTGCAGGAAGCAAAACTGGCGCGCGAAGCCGAGATTTGTTATGCGACGCTTGCGCTGGTTACTGACTACGATTGCTGGCACCCGGGACATGATGCCGTGAGTGTCGAGACAGTGGTCGAGTATTTGAACAAGAACGTGCGTAATGCTCAGACGATTCTGCGTGAATCTGTGAAGCGACTGACGCAAGGTGATCGCGACTGCAAATGCGGCTCAGCGTTGCAGCATGCGATCTTCACTGCGCCAAATCTCTGGCCTGAGGCGACAACAAAGAAGCTTGAAGCGATCATCAAAAAGTACGTAAAACCATCCGCAGATTATGCAGATTCTGTGTAATCCGTGGATGGATTTGAGGTAAGACATGAGAATAAAGTTTTTAATGCTTTTGTTATTTGTGGCTTTCATTGGCGTGCCCACAACTTACGGACAAGGTGTTAAGAGCGGACCTGACCCTTCGACACTTCGAGATCCGGATCTCGAACGAGACTCCTACCACAATCTCGAGGTCGCGAAGAATTATTTCAGATTGAAGAAGGCGTATGTCGCGGCCTTGAAGCGTTGTGAAGAAATCATCGCCGGCAATCCAAACTTTGCCCGGATCGATGAAGTGTTGCTGATGGCCGGCCAAAGCAGCCTGTGGCTTGCGGACAACAAGGGTAAGCAGAGACCGGAACAGTACGTCAGTTTTGACGGCGGTGAAAAACGCACGCTGACGTCCGAACAGTTTCGCGAGATGGGCCGTGACTACCTGAAGAAGCTGATTAACGACTATCCGAAGAGTCAGTACGCCAAGGAAGCGCAGGAGGAGCTGCGCGCGCTCGAAGCTCCGAAATCACAGTAGAACATCATGTCCCTTTTAGTTGTCGGATCGGTTGCGTATGACGCAGTCGAAACACCTTTTGGCAAATGCGACAAGATGCTCGGTGGTTCAGCGTCGCACTTCTCAATCTCAGCCAGCTTTTTTACAAACGTTAGTATCGTCGGCGTAGTCGGAGGCGATTTCACCGATCAGGAAGTGTTTGACAGTCGTGGCATCGGCACGCGCGATCTCGAAAGAATAGAAGATGGCAAGACGTTTCGCTGGGGTGGTCGTTACGACTACGATCTGAATGTCGCTCACACACTGTTCACGGACTTGAACGTCTTTGCCGACTTTCAACCAAAGATATCTGCGGAATCAAAAGCGTCGCGCCTGCTCTTTCTCGGCAACATTCAGCCAGACCTTCAGCGCGGAGTGCGGGAACAGATGCCGAACGCCGAATTAGTGGCGCTGGATACGATGAACCTTTGGATCGAGCACACGCGCGATTCGTTGGTGCGAACTATAAAAGGCGTCGACGTCGTGATCATCAACGACGCGGAAGCGCGGCAGCTCACTGGCATTCCCAATCTCATTAAGGCGGCGCGCGAGATTCTCAGTTGGGGACCAAAAGCATTGATCATCAAGCGCGGCGAGTATGGGGCGGCGCTGTTTACTGCGGAGAGTTATTTCGCGATTCCGGCTTATCCGCTCGAATCAGTTTTTGATCCGACCGGCGCGGGCGACACGTTTGCCGGCGGTCTCATGGGTTATCTGGCCAGCCAGGACACGCTTGATGAAAGTACGATGAGGCGCGCGATGATTTTTGGATCGGTGATGGCGTCGTTTAATGTAGAGGAGTTTGGCACCGAGCGAGTCAAACGCCTGACGCACGCGGAGATTAATGATCGTTTTCACGCTTTCAAACGGATGACTCACTTTGATGAGATTCCGTTCGAGGCTAAAGTTGATTGAGGAGTTCAAGATATGTTCTGTCCCGTTTGTGAAGCTGAATACGAACCGGGTATAACTCAGTGTCCCGACGACAATTCGCGGCTTGTTGAGCGCTTGACGCCGGAGAATACTGGTCATGACAGTAGCGAAGCACGATTTGTCGCGCTGCATAAACTTGGGTCGCCGGCGGAAGCGGAGATGGTGAACGATATATTTGCTCAGAACGGCATTCGCTCAGTCATTAAATCGGGCGGCGCTGACGCGTTTTCGCCACTGCTATCCGCAACGTCAGAGGGCGCCATTATCTTTGTAGACGAGCGTGATGCGGATCGTGCGATGGAGCTTTACAATGCGTTTTTCGGTCGCGACACGACACCACTCACCGGTGGGTCAGTTGAAGATGAAGAGTAGTTTTAATGCCAGACGATGTTACTGATGCGATTGTAGTCTTCATGACTGCTGCGAACGGCGAGGAAGCAGCCCGGCTCGCCGACATGCTCGTTGGCGCGCACCTCGCCGCTTGCGTTCAAATTCTGCCGGAGATGGAATCAGTTTACCGTTGGCAGGGACAAATCGAGCGCGAGTCGGAAGTTCTATTGCTCGCAAAAACAACTAAAGCAAAGTTTGAAGAGCTCGAGCGAGAAGTGCGTGCGCTGCACAGTTACGAAACGCCGGAGATAATCGCGGTTCCTGTGACGGCCGGCTCAACTCCTTATCTTCAATGGCTTGTTCAGGCCACAGATCGACACGGATAGAGACGATCGATCTGTAAAGATCGGTGTTTATCCGTGGTTTAGTTTGGAGACCTGATTTCATCCAGGATTGGGTTATCGAGTTCCGTGAGTGAACTCTGGCTCCTCGTCACAATCTCAACAATTTCCGCCGGCGAATCCGTCACGTGAAACATTTCCATATCGTGTTCCGCGATCATACCTCCCGGTAACATCACGTCGCGCAACCAATCCAGCATTCCACTCCAATAGCTTTTCCCGAAGAGCACGATGGGGAAATTTCGAATCTTTCTCGTCTGGATCAACGTGAGTGCTTCAAACAACTCGTCAAGCGTGCCAAACCCACCCGGAAAGATCACAAACGCCAGACTGTACTTTACGAACATCATTTTGCGCACGAAAAAGTATTTAAATGTGAGACTCAGAGTCTGGTAGGCGTTTGGTTTCTGTTCGAAGGGCAACTCGATGTTGCAGCCGATCGAGAGGCCGCCGGCTTCGAAAGCGCCACGATTCGCCGCCTCCATGATGCCGGGACCTCCGCCGGTGATGACTGCGAAACCTTGTTCCGATAATAGCGCAGCGGTTTCCTGTGCGGCTTTGTAATCAGGATCGTCGGGCCTGGTGCGCGCTGAGCCAAAGATAGCGATGCCGCGCGTCAGAGTGGCCAACTCGTCGAAGCCTTCGACAAACTCCCCCATGATGCGGAACACGCGCCATGGATCGGTGTGCTTGAACTCGTCTGGACGAGGGCTTTCGAGCAGTTGCTCGTCTTGCGTCGTCCCTGGTGGTTGCTGGCCAGTACGCTTTGTGTTCTTTTGCATCCGTGTCTTAGATACCCATGATGTTATAGCCGCAATCGACGTAGATCACTTCACCCGTAATTCCGGAAGACATCGAACTACAAAGAAAGACCGCAGTGTTTCCCACCTCGCGCGGTTCGACATTTCGTCCGAGCGGCGCACGCTCTGCGTGGTGCTTCAACATCGTGCTGAAGTCTGCAACGCCGCGAGCTGAGAGAGTCTGAATTGGACCAGCGCTGATAGCGTTGATGCGGATATTGCGTGGGCCGAGATCCTTTGCGAGATAGCGCGTACTTGTCTCGAGTGCTGCTTTCGCGACACCCATTACGTTATAACCAGCGACGACTTTTTCCGCGCCGTAGTAAGACATGGAAACAATGCTGCCGCCTTCGGTCATCAACGGCGTTGCGGCGCGAGCAAGTTGCGGCAGAGAGTAAGCACTGATCTCGAGCGCGGTGAGAAACGCTTCGCGAGTGGTGTCGAGGTATTCGCCGGCCAGTGCTTCGCGCGGCGCGTATGCGATGCTGTGAATCAGGAAATCAAGGCGGCCAAACTTCTCGCCCACCAGACGAAAGGCTTCATCCACTTCTTCCTGTTTCGTAACGTCGCATGACAGAAGCAACGATCCAGGCATCGCCTCGTTAGTGAGGCTTTCGACATTTTCTTTCAAGCGCTCGCCTTGATATGTGAACGCCAGTTTGGCGCCCGCTTCGTGCAGCGCCTGGGCAGTGGCCCACGCGATGGAGCGCTTGTTGGCAACTCCCAAGATTATTCCGTTTTTGTTTTGCAGCATGCCTCAAAACCTTTGTCAGCCACAAAGAAGCACAACAGACACAAGTAAAGAACAAGAATTATTTGTGCATTTTGTGCCTCTTTGTGGCGCTAAGCGGCTGCACTCTGCGGTGCAGTCA
>JBKPJS010000234.1:0-12063 GCA_046730815.1 Acidobacteriota bacterium | reverse complement strand
CCATACGCGTCGTGATTGTACCTGTACCACGCGTCGCCAACATGCGTTTCAACTTTTATTAATTGGTCGATAAGCTTTAGCGATTCGCCAATCAAGCGATCGCGCGGCGCTTTGACACCGAGTCGGACTAACTCGAGAAATCCCGCGTCGAGAATCTTGCGTTCGTCCACGACGCGACTGCTGCTGTTGATCTCCATTTTGGCGCCATCGTTTGGATCGTCGTTTTCCGTAATTCGCAAGTAGTAGCCTGCATCGTGCTCAGTCCTCGTCACGGTCCAACGTTCAACATTTCGCGCCCAGTTATCGGCAGTTTCAAGATAGTTCTTTCCGACCGAATCGCCATTGATTCGAGCTATTTCCGCAGCGCAGACGAGTCCAGCGATCTCCGCCGCGATGGTCGCCGGAGAATAGCCGGGCTTGTCCTCCCAGCGATCCTGATCAGTGCGTGGTCCATGACGCAGAATAAAATCCGCGGCTGGCTTGATGTGCTTGAGCCACGTCTTTCGATCGGTGCGCCCCAATTGATATGCAAGCACGAGCGGCAGTGCAACCTGGTCCATCTGCAAACCATTGCCGATTGGCCGCCCGTCGACCCAAGAGTTTTGCGGAAAGCTGCCATCGGGTTTTTGTTGCACACGAAACAGATAGTCGAGCAGACGCCTGGCGGCCGCACGATTGCCGAGCGCGTCAAATGCAGTTGCGACGTGATAAAGATCTCTCGACCAAACGCCGTGATAGCCGCTCACCGTCGGTTCATTCGCGTTTGGTCCACCACCCCATGGAGTCGAAGGCGAAGCAATCACAGCACCGCGAAAAGTCTTGTCTTCAAGACCTTTCAATACCATCGCAGCCATATCAAACTGCCGTTGATGTTTTGCAATGCGTGGTAAGCGCGAAACGTAGCTCGCCCACGCAGTTTCATATTCGAGTCGCGTGGCCTGAAACCCTGTGGCAAGCGAAGTGCGCGCATTTCTCATTGCGTCATCAGCAGTTCTGCCAAACCCAAGCGCAATAGTGCACCGATTGTTCTTCAGCTCGCCGACCTGTACGACGTTTCCATTCGCTCGGGCTCGTCCCTCACTGCCGCCGAGATAGCTATTCCGAACGGCGCCAAAGCCACAACTAGGTATCAATGCCGATGCCACGTTTTCATCAACGGCAACCAGGGCGTTGTTGAAGGCCAGGGTTGAATCGTGCATGCCGCTATTGTTCAGCGATGGATCGTAATAAACGGACAGTTGCGCTGGAGTTCGACTGTTGAAGTCGAGATCGATCAATACTGTGCTTCTGTGAGGATCAGTGATGTAAGTTTTTGTAATGGTGTATTGACCGCTCTTTGCGCTGTTGATCTGCCGAAAAGTAAGCGAGCGTGGATTCGGCAACTCGAGTCGATGAAAGGTGTCGTCGATTTCAGTCTCAACCCGGGTCCCGGTAGTGACGTGAAGTTGCAGCGTCTGCACGTTCGGAACATCCAGTGTCGGAAAGAAAACTTCTGTCATCACGCCGTCGGCGAGCGTAAACCAAACCTTCGAAGCGAGCGTGGTCGACGTTCCAAAACCATTCTTCGCGGCGGTGGGCCAATGCGCATCCGCGCCCTGCGCCATCACAGTGCAGGCGCCAACCGTAACGATCAAAATCATGCTGTAAATCTTGCTAATCATGTCTAAAGATGCCATAGCCCCACGCGGCCAAACTCACAGGCATCGTCTTCCCGTCACCCTCTTTTGAGGTCTGGACTAATCCCCAAAACGGCTGGTTCGAAAAGTTGATCGCCACTACAACTTCTTCATCTCCCGCACGCCGAGCGAACGTCACCACACGCGACTCATCCGAATTCTTCAGCCATTCAAGGCTTCCCGTGCGCAACGCTGTGCTCGAGCGTCGCAACGCCATCATCTGTCTGTAAAACTTTGGAAACTCCGGCCGCCGTTCAGCAATGGACCAGAAGATCGGCAGCTTTTCAAACAGCGCGGGCGCACCGGATTCCGTCGTGTCACCAACCTCCATGCCGTTGTAGAGCATCGGCACACCATCCAAGGTAAACACGAAAGCGGATGCAGCCAGCGCCGCCGGTTCACCAAAACGAGCGATCGCACGCCGCTCGTCATGATTGTCAGAGAAGCGCATGTGCAGCGCCCCTTTGGGCCACTCTTTGACTTCCTTCTCCCACTCATCACGCAGATCGGAAGCGCGCCCGCGCCCTTGCAACACGTTCGTCAACGCGCTGTGAAGCGGCCACGAGTAATCGAGATCGAAAGCCGTCACCTGCAACTCGGGTTTGTGTGCTTCGGCCAACATCACGATGTCAGGCTTTATCTGCTCTAACTCGCGACGAGCATTCTCCCAGAAGTCGGTCGGCAACTCCGCGGCGACATCACAACGAAAGCCATCGAGATCAAACTCACGAAGCCAGTGCTTCAGCATGTCTGTCATATAGCGGCGCAGTTGCTGGTTGTTGTAGTTCAAAGCTGCGATGTCGTACCAGTCGTGCGGGTAAGTGATGTTGCCTTTCTCGTCGCGTTTGTAGAATTCAGGATGCTTCATGAGCACGCTGTCCCATGATGTGTGATTGGCGACGATGTCAATGATGACTTTCAAACGCCGCGCGTGAGCTTCGCGAATGAGTCGCTTCAAGTCTTCGGCAGTGCCGTAGTCCGCATTGATTGCATAATAATCGCGGACCGCATAAGGACTGCCAATGGAGCCTTTCTTTTTCTCCTGACCGATGGGATGGATCGGCATCAACCAGAGGATCGTCACCCCAAGATCCTTTAATTCATCGAGTCGCGCTGTAATCGCATTGAAATTTCCCTGTTGTGAAAACGCGCGCGGGTAGATTTCATAGATCACTCCATCACGCACCCAATCCCGCACCGGCCGCGCCGATTGCTGTGCCGGAACGACAGAGATCGCAACCAAACACGCAATTAATCCGCCAACAATCCGCGAAATCCCCGGTTTAAGCTTCATGATGAACGTCCCTTACGATTATTACTGTTACAGCCGCGATCAAAAGACTGATCCCGCCGAGCACAACGGCATTTCGTGGATCGCCGCCCAGCAGATTATTAAAGATGTTCGGCACGATCAGTGACATTACAATCTGTGGAATCACGATGAAGAGATTGAACACCCCCATGTACACGCCCATCCGCGCCGGCGGCACAGCCGTAGACAACATGACGTAAGGCATCGACAGAATTGACGCCCATGCTATCCCCACACCGGCCATGCTGAGGAACAACATCCATTTATTCGCGATGAAGTAAACCGAGATTAATCCGATGCCGCCGCACACGAGCGCAATTGTGTGAACGGTCTTCCGGCTCGTCGCTTTAGCCAGCGAAGGCAGCAGAAAAGCGATCACAAAACAGACCACGTTGTAAACAGCGAAACATAGACCACCCCACTCCGCGCCTTCTGCAAACAGCGCCGACCTCTCATCAGGAGCGAGGAAGACGTGGCGTGCCACCGCGAGTCCAAAGAACTGCCACATGCAAGGCAGCGCAAACCAGGTGAAGAACTGGACCACCGCAAGCTGCTTCATCGTCGCCGGCATCTCGGCAACCGACGAGAAGATTTCAGCAAATCCTCCGAGTATCCCTTTCTTTTCTCGTTTCATACGCAGGAAAAGTTCGAGATCATCCGGTGGATACTCCTTCGTCGTAACAACAGTCCACACGACTGCCAAAAGAAACACGACTGCGCCGATCTTGAAAGCGTATTCGACCGAGAGCGGAATGCCACTCGCCATCACGCCAACAACGCCGAGCGCAGTGAAAAGGTAAGGCAAAGCATTGGCGAGTGTTTGACCGATGCCGATGAAAAAACTCTGCATCACAAAACCTAGTGTGCGTTGCTCTTCCACCAACTTGTCTGCCACGAACGCGCGAAACGGCTCCATGGTTATGTTGATGCTGGCGTCGAGAATCCAGAGAAGTCCCGCGGCCATCCAGACAGCAGACGAATTGGGCATGAAGAACAACGCGGCACTGGCGAGGATCGCGCCGATAAGAAAGTAAGGACGGCGGCGCCCGAGTCGATTCCAGGTGCGATCGCTCATCGAGCCGATGATGGGCTGAATAATTAAACCCGTGATTGGACCAGCGAGCCAAAGATAAGGCAGTGAGCTTTCCTCAGCGTGCAGGTACTTGTAAATCGGGCTCATGTTTGCGAGTTGCAAGCCCCAACCAAACTGAATGCCGAGGAACCCGAAACTCATGTTCCAGATTTGCCAAAAGCTCAAGTGTGGTTTTTTCATTTACAAGATCATCCTTGGACAGGATTTCCAGATTTACTTGCGTACGAAAATGGCTGCTGAGCGCTTTGGTAGACTTACGCGCAACTTACCGTCTCGAACGACCGCATCTCGGATCACGATAAGGGCTTCAATGAATGACGCACCATTCTTCAAGCCCGCGGGCGACACATCAAACTCAATCTCCGCCGGCTTGATATCGTTATTAATCACGATAACGGCAGCGTCCTTCCTTGTGGTTCGTGCATAGGCATACTGCTGTTCAGAAACGTAAAGATTCACGAGCGCACCGCTTTTGAGAGGCTCAAATTCACCGCGCAAACTGATGAGGCGCCCGATGTACGCAAACAGATCCTGCTCCTCTTTCGTGCGACCACTGGCCGTAAAAGCATTGCGCTTGTCACCGGGAAAGCCACCGGGGAAATCGCCGCGCGTGGTAGGCTCGTCCTCACCCACCATCGCGATCTCGTCGCCGTAGTAAAGCTGCGGCACGCCGCGCGTAGTTAACACAAACGCATTCGCGAGTTTGAGACCGGCGATAGTCGCACGCTTCTCGCTCATGAAACGTCCATCGTCATGTCCACCAATCAGTGTGACGAGGATTTCAGGGTTGGTGTACAGATAGTCTTTCGCGAGCGTCTTCGGAATTTCATCGACCGGTTTGCCTTCGGCGAACGCATGTCGAATCGGATAGAAGAGTGGAAAGTCGAGCAGCGAATCGAGACCGGAGTTTACTCCATCAAATCGAACCCCGCCTCCCTGGAAGAAAGACGTGTGAACAACGTCACCGTCTTTCACCTCACCCACGACTTTGAAGTTCGGGAACTCACGTTTCACAGCCGCGGTCCAATCGCGCCAGAAAGAGTTTGGCACGTACTGCCAGGTATCCATGCGTATCCCGTCGAGCCCGGTCACGCCAATCCACCACAACGTGTTCTGAATCAGATAATGAGAGACTTCCGGATCGTGCTGATTGAGATCAGGGAGGAAATCCAGGAACCAGCCGTCCATAGTTTCCCTTTTCAATGTTTCATTTGCGCGCGGATCGTGAAGCACCCACGTTTGAAATGAGTTCTTCAAATGCTTTGCTTTCCTTCCATTGAACCAGGTAGACGTGGGCGGATCGTTGACCCAGGGATGATATGGACCACTGTGGTTCATCACCTGGTCCTGGATGATCTTTATGCCGGAGCGGTGGGCGGCATCGACGAGCTCACGCAGCTTTGCCAGGGAGCCGAAGTGTTCCTCGACGGCGTAAAAGTCCTGCGGATTGTAGCCATGAAACCCGGTGCTTGGTTTGTCTTCCTTCAACTCAATCTGGTTGAGTCGATCGTAGTTGTCATACCACGGCGTCAGCCAAATCGCGGTCACACCAAGCTCCTTCAAATAACGTAAGCGATCGATTACGCCCTGAAGGTCGCCGCCGTGATAGTAAAACTTGTTCTTCCTGTCGTAGAGACCGCGCGACTGTGGTGGATCGTTGTTTGAGTGATCACCATCAGCGAAACGATCGATCATGATCAGGTACATGACGTCTGCTGGTGAGAACCCCTGAAATTTTCGGGCGCGATCCAATGGTGCGAGAACTTCAAATGATGCTCGAGCAGAACCGCGCGCAGTGGTTATCGAGAGTGAGTGTTGTCCAGGTGTCGCATCGGGTGCGATAAAGACATCAACAAAAAGATAAGTGCCTTGTTCGTTGATCTTCGGAGTGTTGATTATGCGTAGTCCCTGAACGTCGACTCGCGCATCCTGAAGATTGCGACCACGAATCATGAGGCGCACTGGATTAACCGTACTCCGGATCCACCAACTCGGCGGATCCACTTTGAGGATCTCCGGCGTCTGCGCGGCAACGGTAAGAGTTAACCACAGATGAACACAGAAGAGACGGATCAGCGCTGATCTGTTTTTCATAATCTGTGTCATCCGTGGCTAATTTCTCCCGTAGAGCTCAGAGAGCTGTTTGAGTCGAGTTGCGATCTTGTCAGTTAACGCGCCCTTCTGATATCTCCAGGCCCAGTTTCCTTCCGTGCTGTTGGGAAGATTCATCCGCGCTTCCGTTCCCAACCCAAGCAGATCCTGCAAAGGGACGATGGCTGTGTTCGCGACTGATGACAGTACGCCGCGAATAAAATCCCAGTGAATCTCTTCGCCCTGGGTGTTCAAGTAATCCATGCAAAACTTTCGCTCGCGGTCGATCTGTTCTGCCGTTCGAGTTGAACCTTCACCGGCCACACTCTGAAACCAGCCGACGGTCGTATCGTTGTCGTGTGTGCCGGTGTAGGCGACGACGTTAGGAACGTAGTTGTGAGGCAGATCGATATTTTTCGAGTCGCTGCCGAAACCAAATTGGAGAATTCGCATTCCCGGAAACCCAAACTCCTCGCGCAATGCGATCACGTCAGGCGTGATCACGCCGAGGTCCTCGGCGATGAGCGGCAGTTCACCAAGTGACTTGCGAATCGCGGTGAACAATTCCCTTCCCGGCGCTTCGACCCACTGCCCGCGCTCGGCGGTCTTGTCACCGCCGGGTATTTCCCAACACGCTGCAAAACCGCGGAAGTGATCTACGCGCGCAATATCGACAACGGTCAACGTCGCGCGCACGCGTTCGATCCACCACTTGAAGCCATCCGCTCGCATGCGCTCCCAGTTGTAAAGAGGGTTTCCCCAGAGCTGTCCGGTCGTGCTGAAGTAATCCGGAGGAACGCCGGCGACGACAAGGGGTTTTCCATTCTTGTCTAACTTGAATTGCTCGGGGTTGGTCCAAACGTCGGCAGAGTCCTGGGCCACAAAGATCGGAAGGTCACCAACGATGCTGATGCCACGTTCGTTGCAGTAACTCTTCAAAGCAGACCATTGCCGTAAGAAGAGAAACTGGTAGAACATGTGCGCTTCAACCTCTTCTCTGTATTGGTCGCGCGCATGGTCCATCGCGGAAGGTGTCCGGCGAATCAACGACGGCTCCCATTCATTCCAGGCGACGCCGCCGTGCGCGTCCTTGAGAGCGCGGAAGAGCGCGTAGTCGTCGAGCCAGTGCGCGTAGCGTTGCGCGAAAGTTTCGAAAGCACTGCGCAGGGTGGTGTCGGTTGTCTTCGTGTAACGCTCATAAGCTTGGCGCAAGAGTTGTGTCTTTGAGGCTGAAGCAGGCGCGGAGTCGAGCAATCCGTCATTGACTAACTGTTCGGGACTGATGAGTGACGTATTTCCGGCGAAAGCTGAGAAGCATGCATAGGGTGAGTCGCCATAACCCGTTGGTCCAAGTGGTAAAACCTGCCACAAGCTCTGCCCAGCCGCAACGAGGAAATCAGCAAACTTATAAGCCTCCGGTCCCAGATCGCCGATGCCGTAAGGGGCCGGCAACGATGTCGGGTGCAACAAGATCCCACTCAACCTTATTTTTACAGGATTTACAGAATTTGCATGTTGAATCTTGTTCATCTTGAAAATCCTGTAATCATGTTAAAGGCTTTAAATGCAACGGCTGTTTGCGCGGGCAGGTTTAACGTGGCTTCGCCATTGATCACACGACCGCTCGCCTCGGGACCAATCAGAGACTTCAACGTCGTGCGGTCATCAAGTCCAATCGAAGCGGCCGGAATCGTTACTTGTTTCGCCTGCTTGTCGCGATTGAATGCAATGACCACTGTTTCAGCATTGAGCTGCCGCGCGAATACGTAAGTCTCGTCATCAGCAAAGAGATCGATCAGCCGCCCCGATCGAATCGCCGCGTGCTCGCGCCGCAGACGAATCCATGAGCGCGTCCAATCAAACATCTCTCGTTGTTTTGGGCTCCGGCCCTCGGGTTTGAAAGCGCTGAAGGGAAAATCGCGACGGTTATCGGGATCTTCCCCGCCTTCCATCGCAATCTCTTCGCCCGAATAGAGCTGCGGAATTCCCCGCACGCTCAGGACAACTGCGGTGTGCATCATCGCGCCGGCAGTGCTTGAACCCTCGAGCGACAGGAACCGCGTCGTGTCATGATTATTCGCGAGCACTGTCAAACGTGAAGGATCGGGATAGAGCGCGTCGTATTTCAACTGGTGGCCCAGCTTCCAAACTGGCTCCTTTCCCGTAAAGACCAACAGCGATGTGTTCCACAACGAAAAGTCGAAAACGGAATCGAGCCTTGTATCAATACCGTCCCAACCTTTGTGACCGCCGATGAAGAAGGCGGTTTGGGCCGCATCACGTTCGAATACTTCTCCAACCATCCACAGCTTCGGATACTGCCGGTGAAGAGCATCGGACAAATCGCGAATAAAAAAGCGGGGCATGTACTGAATCGTGTCCTGCCGAATGCCGTCGATACCGGTGACCCCAACCCACCAGAGGGCGTTCTGTATTTCGTAGCGTGCGACCTCCGGCTCCTCCTGGTTCATGTCAGGAAGATCGTCGCTGAACCAACCATCCAGCGTGTTGTGAAAGTCACGCTGATTGGAGTGCGGTGAAAGCAACGCACTGTTTCTGAACTTGTTGAGTTGATGCTGCGCGAGGGTTCCGTGGAACCATTGAGGAAGCGGTGGATCCTTGAGCCATGGATGCTGCGATCCAACGTGATTCGCCACTTGATCCTGGATGATCTTCAATCCAAGCGCGTGTGCTTTCTGGACCAACTCACGCAACGTTGCCAAATCGCCGAAGCGATCCTCGACCGCGTAATAATCGATCGCGTGATAGCCATGATAGTAAGTGTTTGGGCACCAAGAGTTGCCACAGCGGTTCACGCCATTCCAGTTGTCGTACCAGGGAGTTAACCAGATGGCTGTGACGCCCAGATCTTTGAGGTAAGAAAGCTGATTGATGACGCCGCGCAGGTCACCACCGTGAAACCCGCGTGGGTTTTGACGATCGTTTGCTTCGCGCGGAGAGTCCTCGGGCGCATTGTTCGACGGATCGCCGTCAGCAAAACGATCGATCATGATGAGGTAGATGACGTCGTCGGTGGTGATTCCCTGAAAGTTGCCGCTCGTTTCGAGTGGAGCCTCTATATTGAAAGGAATAGCAACCTGGCCGTTTGGAGTTTCGACAGTAAGCGAGTATTTGCCGGACGGTGCCGTCTTGCTGATGTCGACGTCCAGAAAAAGATACGTGCCTTTGTCGTTGACTGAAATGTTTGACGCACGCAGCGCCGGATTCGCAGAGCTTACGCGCGCACCGCGGAGGTTCGTGCCACGCACCAAAAGCCTGACTGGATTGATCGTGTGGTTGGCCCACCATGATGGTGGATCGACTTTCTTGATCGAAGGCGCGCTTTGAGCGAAGACAGAAACTGAACACAGAAAAACTAATGATAGCAATGGTCCAGCTTTTTGTTTTCTGTGCAATGTATTTGAAATAGTCTGTTATGTTTTCTCTGTGCAACAGAGAAGATTCAATTGCCGGGCGTACGAGGCTTTGCGCTGTCCCCGGATGCCGTCGTCGGCAAGGGCGGTAAGCTCTCGCCGTCCTTCGCCGGAGCAGCCATCGATGTCGCACCGTGGCGATTAACTTCGTCCAATCGCTTAAACTCCGCTAACTCCCGCTCCGCCTCGTCTTTCTTCTTGAGCCGGGAGTAAGCGAGAAACAGTTGGTAGTGCACTCCTGGATCTTTCGCGTTGAGTTCGACACCACGCGTCAGCAGCGGCAACGCCTCGGCATATCGCCTCAACTTCACCAGCAAGCGACCAAGATCGTGATACGGCGGAAAGCTCTTCGGATCGAGCTCGATTGCGCGTCTCAACAAACGCTCGGCCTCGACGTTTTCTCCGCGCTGACTCGCGATGTATCCGAGATTCGAAAGCACGTCAGGATTGTCAGGCTGAAGCTTCAGTGCCTGCTTAAAAGCCGCGACTGCTTGATCGTACTGTCCTTCAGCGCGACCGGTGTAACCAAGTAAAAAATAGAGATTGGCGTTATCACCATAGCGTTGCAGCGCTTGTGTAAAGACTTCGCGCGCGCGGTCGTAACGCTGCCCACGAACATTAGCGACGCCGAGCCGGAGGAAATAAACCAATTGCTTTTGCGACTGCTCGAGTGCCTTTTCGTAAAACGGAATCGCCTTCTCGGTGAGCTGTTTCTTGAGCAGCTCTTCGCCAATCATGAAGTTGACTTCCGCAAACACCGGCCGCAGTTCCAGAGCCTTGGCCCAGTACGCCAGCGCAGCTTTTGTGTCGCCCTGTGCAGACGCGATCAATCCCAGGCGGTAATAGGGCTCAGCCTCGCTTGGCGAAAACGCCGAGGCGGACGTCATCGCTTGTTGTGCTTCGTCGAAACGATCTAGGTTGTAAAGCGCCAGCCCGAGGTTGTAGAGCACTTCATAGGTCTGCGGGCGTAGCTCGTTCGTGCGCTGGAACAAACGTAGTGCTTCCGTATACTCGTGTGCCTCTGCCAGTTTCAGCGCGAGGGTAAAAAGCGCCGCTGCGCCTCCGGTCTTTTCCAGCAGCGGGACGGCGCGCTTGTAATCGCCACGCGCGGCATACAAAGCCCCCAGGTTAAAGCTTGCTCGTTCGTGTTTTGGATCGATGCGAAGCACTTCTTCAAACTTCGCGATCGCCTCAGCGGTGCGATTGGTACGCGCCAACAGCACACCGAGATTCGACAAAGCACTCACAAGCTTCGGCTTCAAACGCAACGCCGCATCGTACTGCTTCTCGGCTTCGGCAGTGCTTCCGCGCTGGTCGAGAATCACTCCCAACAAGCTATGAGCTTCGGCGCTGCGCGGGTTCGTGCCTAGAATCTTGCGTGTCGCCGCTTCCGCTTCGTCGAGTCGCCCGGCCTGGACCAGCGCTCCCGCCTCACTCAGCATCTTCTCAGGTGACGCACGTTGAGGCATCGCGCCAACAACGGCAGGCGACACGAAACAAAAGAAAAGAAGGCAGCGAAGAAAAACCATTTGTGCGATTCTAGCCGCAAGAAGCACAAAGGGCACAAACGATTCACGAAAATCGTTTGTGCTTTTTTGTGCCTTTTTGTGGCTAACTTAGAAGATGAGCTTGAGGGAGAACTCCATCTGCCGGCGCCGCTGTTCATTTATGTCGCGTGCAAAATCGCCCGCGTTGTTTATGTCTCCATTCGGGAACGAGCGGTTCACGCGGTTCAGCACGTTATACGCCGAGAACCGGAACTGAACATTGAACGCCTCGCTGATCGCGCTAATCGGAAAGTTCTTGAAGAACGAAGCGTCCCAATAAAACTGTTGCCGCCCACGGAAGACGTTGCGACCGAGAGTTCCGATGTGCGGGCTGTTCGGATCGCTGGGGAAGATTCGCGTCTGCGCGCAGCGGAAGGCAGCACGATTAAGCTCGAGACCTTGGGCCCTTTGCGCGTCCGTCGGCGTCGGATCGCCGATTAAGTCGACGCGGCCGCTGTTGCAAGTGACATTGAATACTGGACCACTCTGCCAAACAACGATGTTGTTGAACTGCCAGCCGCCAAGCGCTACATCAAGAGCCTCGTTCATGCCACTGCCCCAGCGTCTGTTTCGTCCGAATGGGAGATCCCAGACGTTCGCGAACGTAAACCGGTGCCTGACATCGGTATCCGCATTTCCGCGCTCGAGCTCCGGCCGGGTCGGATCGTCCGGGCCACAGTCACGCGCACTGGCACCGTTAGTACAGATGCCGCCAGGAGAATCGTCAATCGCGTGTGCCCAGGTGTACGACGTCAGCAGTGACAGACCTTTCGAGAACCTCTTCTCGAGTTTGCTCTGTAACGCATTGTAATTGGAGCTGGCTCGATAGCGCGTGGTGGTGATTGGGCCAATGCCCAACACCTCACGCCCGCCTGGTCCACCTTCGTCATTATTTGTGCCGATGTTACTG
>JBKPJS010000233.1:0-2398 GCA_046730815.1 Acidobacteriota bacterium | reverse complement strand
CGACACGCCCGCGGCGTGCGCACGTTCAATGACCTGCTCACGATCGGCGTCGAACTCCGGTCCATCGATATGCGCGTGAGAGTCAATGAACATCTTAGTTGCTACAAAAACGCACCAGAACCACAAATAGAGTTTGTCTGTATTTCTTGGGCATTTTGTGCATCTTTGCGGCCTACTTTAAGCGGGCGCCATTCGGAACGTCTTCGGTGAAAGTGGCGATCACGGGGCGGCCTTCTTCACCGTAAGAAGCAGCGACCACCATTCCCTGAGATTCAAAGCCGCGCAATTTGCGTGGCTTCAGATTCGCGACGATCACGACCTTACGTCCGACGAGTTTTTCCGGCTCGTAGTATTGAGCAATCCCCGCGAGTACCTGCCGCGGCTGTTCTTCGGCAAGGTCCACCTTCAGCAGCAGCAACTTGTCGGCCTTCGGCACACGCTCAGCCGACAGTACCTGGCCCACACGTAGATCAACCTTCGCAAAGTCGTCGATCTCAATGAAGCTCGTCACTCCGACAGCATCCGCTTCTGTTGCATGCTTCATCGGCGGCGCAGGTTGTGTCGCTGGAGCACTGGCGGCGACAGCATCTGCTTCCGTGGCATGAACACCTCTCGGCTCCTCGCCGGCATTTATCTCTGACATGATTTTCCCTTTGTCCAGACGCGGAAAGACCGGCTGCACGTCGCCAATTACGGCGCCTTCCTTGAGCTCACCCCACTTGAGCTCCGAGGGATTGACTTGCGCAGGCGAGCCTTCGAGGCCCAACTGCTTCCAAATCGCGCGAGTCGCACCCGGCATGACTGGATGCAATAGAACACTCAACCAGCGAAGCGACTCCGCCGCACGATACAAGACGACGCCGAGCGTCTGTTTCTGATTCACGTCTTTCGCGAGGTCCCACGGCTTCGCGTCGGTGATCATCTTGTCAACCCGCGCTACGACCGACCAGGCTGTCTCGAGTGCCCGGCTGAACGCAAGGTTCTCGAAGTGCAATAGAAACTGATCCCGCGCAAGTTCGATGAACCCTGCGATAGTGGTCTCGTCAGTATCGACTCCGGTCCGCTTGGCAAGCAGCAACTTGTCTTCAGGAATCACGCCGGATGGAATGCGCGAATCGCAGTAACGCGCAATCATCGTCAGCGTGCGGCTTGAAAGATTTCCCAAACCACTTGCCAGATCGCTATTGGAACGATCGATCAGAGCCTCGTATCCGAAACGACCGTCCTGTCCAAAAACCATCTCACGCAAACAGAAGTAGCGAATCGCATCGATGGAAAAGTGTTTTTGCAGCACGTCGAGCTCGACTGTGTTCCCGAGCGTCTTCGACATCTTGCGGCCATTCGGATCGAGCCACATTCCATGCGCCACGATCGCGCGCGGCAGCTCAATGCCGGCAGCGATCAGAAACGCGGGCCAGTAGACGGCGTGAAATCGCAAAATGTCTTTCCCGACAAGATGCAGGGCCGGCCAAAACTTCTCAAAGCCGACCGCTCGCTGGCGTTCCTCGTTGCCAAACCCGATCGCCGTAATGTAATTGGTCAACGCGTCAAACCATACGTACATCGTATGCGCCGGATCTTCAGGCACCGGCACACCCCAACTCACGGAAGTCTTTAAACGGCTCACGGACAGATCCTGGAGGCCGCCGCGCACGAAGCTCATCACTTCGTTCCGTCTTGATTCCGGTCTGACGAACTCTGCGCGACTTTCGAAAAGAGACAGCAACGCTTCGTCGTAATCCGAGAGTCGAAAGAAATAGCTCTCCTCAGAAACGCGATCCAGTTGCGTGTCGTGAATGAGGCACAGTACCACTCCATCTTCGACTTTTTGATACTCGTCTTCTGTTTTGTACTCCGCACAGGCGGCGCAGAACCAACCCTCGTAATGGCCTTTGTAGATCGCCGCGTTGCCTTTCGGAGTCTTTGACTTCGCGATTCTCCGCCAAAGCTCACTCACACCCTGATAGTGAAAAGGGTAGGTGGTGCGCATGAAGATGTCGTAGCCGCCGTGTTCGGTGTCCAGACCAAACTCGCTCGTCATCTTCTTGTAGTAACTGACGACGTAATCAGCTTGTTGCTTTGGAGTTCGGCCGGCGCGCTCGGCGGCGCGTTCGATGTTGATGCCGTGTTCGTCGGTGCCGGTCAGGAAATAGGTCTCGATGCCGCGCTGTCTTTTGGCGCGCGCGATCGTGTCCGCCACGATCATGGTGTAGAGATGACCGAGATGCGGAAGACTGTTGGCGTAGTAGATTGGTGTAGTGACGTAGAAAGTGTTCATCCTGTGAATCTTGTCAAATCCTGTAATCCTGTCTAAGGCTAGTCTTTTCCTTTTATCAGAGCCATGGCTTCGGCGCGTGTTCGTGGATCGGAACGGAAGCCGCCGAGCACCGCCGACGTC
>JBKPJS010000232.1:0-3017 GCA_046730815.1 Acidobacteriota bacterium | reverse complement strand
GACGTACGACGCATTGATCGGACGTGAACCTTCGTTGCGATAAATTTGCCGAACTTTCAGATCGGCGATTGCACCTGATACTGATATTTCGACCTGTGTATCTTTGAGCGGTAGCTGATCGACGCTGGGGTCTCCCTTGACCACGAAATATGGCGCCAGCGTCTTGTCCTCCTGACTCTGACTCTGCGCAGCAGTGGAAGTGAAAGTGACTGCGACCGCAATCAAAACAAAACACAGATTCCGCAAATTGAATTGCATGATCTCCTCCGCCCCTCGGGGCGACTAAACGTTTTGAGGCCAGTTGGGCCTCGTCTTAAAGCCGGAAGATCGTACGAGACGAAAGGGTTTGCGCTAACGTTACAGACCACAGATTGGCACCGTACCGACCACAGTCGGCGCACGGGGCTAGCTCCGAACGATGAAAGAGTCTCCTCTCAAGATCGATTCTCTGCTCCCCGAACGGCACGCGCTCAAAGATCGCGTTCAAGTAACGGCGAAAGCGTTGCGCAATGGCTTGAAATCAAGCACCATTGCCAACGCTCTCTCTTATTTGACTTCGGTTTCCAAGGTTGTGATCACGACCGAAATAAAACTCAAAGGACTCTCGCCGGAACAGGTCGACCGACTTTTGCCGGAAGGTTTGATCTCACTCTGCTGGCGCGGCAGCGTCGCGCATGGAATGTATGTTCCTAAATCCGATCCCGATTCAATCGACGATAAAGATGTAATGGGAATCTACATCGGCTCACTTGAACACTACCTCGGCTTTGGTCGCCAGGATGTGTACGAGCAGTGGGAGGGCGAGTGGGATTGCGTCTTTTACGAGCTGCGGAAGTTCATTGGTCTCTTACTTAACTGCAATCCAAACGTGCTGAGCCTGCTGTGGCTCAAGCCAAACGGTATTATTCACGAAAGTCCTATCGGCGCCCTGCTGCGTCAGCAGCGCGATCTCTTTGTCACGAAGAAGGCTTATCACTCCTTCTCAGGTTACGCTCACGATCAGTTTAAAAAGATGATCTCGTTCAACCAGGAAGCACAAGCGTTAATGCAGCAGCTCGAGGAACAACTCACTTCCTTCGGCATCGACCCTGATTCATGCGACGCGGGTCATTCACTGCGGACATTGAACGGGCAGCCATTTGTAGGCGCGACAACAGGGATGATGGAGGTCGTGAAGAGATATAGGGGAGAGCGACGGCGTTACTACAGCGGCGGCTATATGGGTCAGAAGCGGCGCGAGCTAGTGCGCCGGGTTGGGTATGATGCCAAGAACGCTGCTCATCTGATCCGGCTGTTGCGTATGGGCATCGAGTTTTTAACCGAGGGAACACTTTACGTCGAACGCGCGGATGCAGTGGAGTTGCTGGACATCAAACGCGGCGCATGGCCACTCGAGAGAGTAAAGAGTGAGGCCGAGCGTCTGTTTCAACTCTCGCATGAAGCTTATGTTCGTTCCTCGTTGCCGCCAGAACCGGATCGCGATCAGGCTGAGCGCCTGTGCATAAAGATGATTTCAGAGTACCACGGCCTACTTCCCTGATCCGTGTAATCCGCGTAATCTGTGGCTTGCATGAAGAACCTCTTTCCACGTCATAAACCCGTTATCGGCGTAATCCACGTTGGTGCGTTGCCAGGGACGCCGCGCAGTTTTCAAACTGCTTCTGAGTTGGTGATGTCAGCGAAAGAAGAGGCGAGGACATATCGTGAATGCGGAGTCGATGGCCTGATCATCGAAAACATGCACGACGTGCCGTACTTGCGTGCCGAAGTTGGCCCGGAAATCGTCGCGGCGATGACGGCGATCGGCATTGAAGTGAAAAGTGAGGGCGGATTACCGGTTGGCGTTCAAATCCTCGCGGGCGCAAACATCGAGGCGATGGCGGTGGCCCACGCTGCCGGCCTGGATTTCATACGCGCCGAAG
Organism: Acidobacteriota bacterium; assembly: GCA_046730815.1. Classification (GTDB taxonomy): domain Bacteria; phylum Acidobacteriota; class Blastocatellia; order Pyrinomonadales; family Pyrinomonadaceae; genus PSRF01. The sequence continues at coordinate 1,095 of JBKPJS010000232.1, read as the reverse complement.
GTTACGCGTACGCGCATGTCGCAGACGAAGGATTGATCCAAGCCTCCGCGGCGCAGTTATTACGTTATCGTCGAATGATCGGCGCCACGCGCGTACAGGTATGGGCAGACGTGAAGAAGAAACACTCAGCTCACGCGATCACGGCAGACGTTAGTCTCGGCGTTACGGCAGAAACGGTTGAGTTCATGGGGGCTGATTGTGTGATCGTCACCGGCAACGTCACTGGCCAAGCACCGCAGCTAGCAGACGTGCAAGAGGCCAGGAGTCATTGTCACCTACCGGTGTTTCTTGGGTCGGGTATCAGTGCAGGCAATATCGCGGAGTTCTACGACGAGGCCGACGGCTTTATCATCGGCTCGGCATTCAAAGTGGATGGCTTATGGTCCAACACGGTCGATCGTTCGCGCGTTACGAAGTTTGTGAGCACTGTGGATAAACTGCGGGCGCATAGTTCAGTCCAGTGATGTTGTGCTCTGGATTCGCCACGTGTTGTCGCGTTTGATCCACACGTCGATAAACCGCCAATTCGAGATATAACCGTTTCCGTAGCGCGCCTTCATGCGACCGCATACGACTGCCGAATTTCCAGAGACCTTTATATTTTCCGGCTCGCTCTCGAAAACGACGTCCGCGGGCCACGTCTCCATCGATTGAATATCTTCCTCTCGTGAAAGCCGGCTGTCACGCAAAAACAGCGCGAAGTTCTCAGTCTCCACCCTCTCGAAAAAGGCGCGGTCATGCCGCGTCTGTGCTGGGCCATACTCGCGGTAAAGCTCGCGCAGTTGAATCTCGTCGACACTAACAACGAAGCTCATATCCAGCGGTGCTAACGCAATTTTATCCGCCGCTCGAAACAACCTTGAGAAACTCGTCAGCCCAATGCTGAAGACAAAACAAGTGCACGCCACCAACAGACGCAGCAAAAACTTATTCATGAATGACACTCCTTCTAAATGCATTGACGGAGAGACACATTCCGAACGACTTCAGTGTAGACGCCCAATTCACCAATTTGTTCCCGAAGAAGAGCAGTAAGAAAATAACGCAGCAGTAGATTTAAAGTCTAAGCGCCTAGCCTCACCGGCACATTGTGGG
>JBKPJS010000231.1:0-23226 GCA_046730815.1 Acidobacteriota bacterium | reverse complement strand
GTTTCAACCAGCCCGAGGCAATCAGTGGAATCGTGGCGTTGCCTTACAGGTTTAGGCGGTGTCAAAGTGCCGGCAAAGAGCCGAGACGAGATCCTGGATGAGATGGAAGTGTGGGCTGAGCAGGAATTTGGTGGATTGGATCGAGAAATTGAATCTGAAGAAAAATACGTACTCAGATCTTTGCGCATACCGGCAGTTCAGGAACGCATCACTAAGGCCAACGCGGATTCGCGAATCTAATGAGATTCATTCCGTGCCCTGGCGAAACTAGCTAATCCTCAGCGATAACGAGAGTTCAACCAATGCACAGCGGTCTTCTTACCGAACTTGGCAAGTCACTGCTTACCGGCTCGCTCGACGAAGAGGCCTTAATGGCGCAGACAGACGGGCCGAGTGCAGTTCAAATACTGCCTCAAGCGAACGTAATAAAAATTGGCGGTCAAAGCTTCATTGATCGAGGACGCGCCGCAGTCTTTCCGATGATCGAGGAGATCGTAGAAAACCTCGGTCGTCACAAAATGATTATCGGAACGGGTGCAGGCACAAGAGCGAGACATGCTTACAGCGTGGGGCTTGACCTGGGGCTTCCCACTGGCGTGCTCAGCGTGCTGGGAACTTTCGTGAGCATGCAGAACGCTCGCATGCTCAACTTTCTTCTGAGTAAGAACGGCATTCCTTTCATAGAGCCGGCGCAGTTTGCTCAGCTTCCACACTACCTGGCTGAGCGTGGTGCGGTGATCTTCTTCGGTATGCCACCCTACATTTACTGGCAAAGGAATCCCTCGGTGGGCCGCATCCCTCCGCACCGGACCGATACCGGAAGCTATCTCGTTAGCGAGGTTTTCGGCGCCCGGTCCATGATCTTCGTTAAAGACGAGAACGGTTTATACACTGCCGATCCAAAGAAAGATCGGAACGCGAAGTTTATCGGCACGATCACGGTCTCAGAACTGGAGCAGCTTGACTTGCAGGATTTAGTTTTGGAGCGTGGCGTGATCGAGCTGATGCGAAATGCTACCCATCGACGTTCGGTCCAAATTATCAATGGGCTGGAGCGGGGGAACTTGACCAAAGCTCTGAATGGGGAGCACGTGGGGACAATTATCACCTCTGATTGACGGATCATTAGACAGGATTTCAAGATTTGCAGGATGACCTTCTTATAAGGAACTTAAAATGAACGATGGCCGCCACCACGTAACTTCGATGCTCATGCGAGAAAGCCTTCTCGATAAGGAGGTTCAAAAATCTACTGAGACACCGGTCTTCAGTATGCTTCCCGAGGCGCACGTCGTTAAGATTGGCGGTCGATCGATCATCGATGCCGGACGAGCCGTAGTGTATCCGGTGATCGATACCCTCGCAGCCTGCTTGCAAACAAAAAAGCTAATCATCGGCGCCGGCGGTGGCGTAAGAAGCAGGCACGTTCTTTCGATCGGAATTGACCTTGGACTTCCCACCGGAGCTCTGGCGCAGTTAGCAATGGCCGATGCGCTGGGAAACGCGCATATTCTTGGCACATTACTGGCGCCTTACGGCGTCGTCGCGATCCCGCCTGACATTCTGGGCCACCTGTTGCCGCTCTTCATGGCAAGTGCTCCAGGCGTGATCTTCAACGGAGTCCCGCCCTATTCGCTCTGGGAACATCCACCGGCAATGGGTCGAATACCGCCACATCGTACCGATGCCGGATCGTTTTTGCTGGCTGAATGTTTCGGATGCAAGTCTCTAATATTGGTGAAGGATGTTGATGGTCTTTACGATCGGGATCCAAAGGTCGACGCCGGCGCTAATTTTATCGGCGAGATTGATAGCTCTGAGCTCAAAAAGCGCCAACTCGATCGCCTTCCCTTTGAGCGTATTCTCCTCGATCTTCTGGAAAATTCCAGACTGTTGCATTCATTTCAGATCGTCAACGGCCGCCATCCTGATCGAATAGCGGCCGCGCTGAACGGCGAACACGTAGGCACGATTGTACATGCGAACGGCTCGCAGGCTCGTACATAAAATAGCGCGCGCAACAGTTGCAATTCTCTTGCAAGTATTAGGAGATATGGTAAACTCCCGCTCGCTCGCATAGCTCCTTTTCGTTTCCTGAGTCACCTTACAGAAGACATGAAAAGGGGCTTCGTGTCCTATCCAGACCCAAAGCAAGCGGTAAACAAGCAGGGTGTTTGACTGAAGTCCGTTGACGGGTGCATGTGAACGACCGCGTCTATCGGTGAAGATGGCCGACCCTTACCAATACCTTGAATAGAGGAGAAGATTATGACGAAGAACACAGTATCGATCAGTTTAGATCGGGAGTCCCTGGCACAATTCGCACGCCTGTTGGGCAATCGTAACTTAGTGACCGGAGCCCATTGTGGCGATGATGATGGAGATGTTGACGGCGTGATTGCGTTGGGAGCCCACTGCGGAGATGACGTCGACGGCTGACGATCTTTAATTCCACGGACCAATTCTTTTGCGGTTCCACATGGCGATTGGATGAAAGGAGTCGCGGCTCGTACGTGTGTGCTGTTTCTTTGAACTGCACGCGGATGCGGGCCCCGACATGCTGGATTTCTTTCGCGGGATTAACGCATGGTTTCAAGCAGTGCACAAAGCATGCGAAGTTTAGCGCCCGAAACGACCTTGCTGTATGCCAAGCAGTTGGCAGCAACTGCTGGCATAAGCGAGGTGAGGGATATCACTGATCTGGATGTCCTGGGCGTGCCGGTATTTGTAAGTATGCGACCGCAGGCGCGCGGCGAGGCCGTTACCTTTGGCAAAGGGCTGCGCCGCGTTGATGCCGAAGTCGGGGCCTACATGGAGGCCCTGGAATTTTTTTTTGCCGAACCGGGGATAGGACGTGTTTCAACCCGCTGGGGATCTGCAAGAGAAGTTGCCGGCCACGAGCGTGCGGACGATGTGATTCTTGATTTCGTTCCGCTCCTTCAGCGCGAGGTTGACCTCGACGGTTCGTTATTGCTTGCTTCAGTTCGAGATCTCGAGAACGGAAACGAGTGTTCCATTCCAGCGGAGCTCATCTATTATCCGGCGCCCGACGTTGGACAGTCGCTCTTCGGATCGTCGACCAATGGACTGGCATCGGGCAACTCGGTGCTTGAGGCAAGTATTCAAGCTCTGTTGGAACTCATTGAGCGCGACATCTGGTCATTCGAATTTGTTCGCGGCGCGTCAAAGTTAGTCGAGACGGCGAGTCTGCCGGACAACGTACGCGAAATCATCGAGCGCGCTGAGCGGAATGGTCTCCAGTTAAAAGTTCGCACCATTCCTAATGACTACGGAATGCCGTTCTTCGCCGCTTTCGTTTTTGATTTGAACAATCCCAGCCGCAAGACATTCAACGGGGGTTGGGCCTGCGATCTGGATCGTGAGAGGGCGCTCGTGCGGGCTGTTACCGAGGCAGCGCAAAGCCGCGTCGCTTTTATTCACGGCGGGCGAAAAGTACCAACGGCGCGAGTGGATTCTCAGGAGCAGGAAGCGAAGCTCGTACGGCGACACATGCTGGGCGTGAGCGATCCGCGGCAGCAAATGGTGCTGACTGACATTCCCGACCTTGCCGTTGCAGGCACCTTGCAGCAGAAACTCGATACGTTGATCGAGCGATTGCACCGTGTAGTACAACAACCAATTTACCGTGCCGTGTTCACGCCACCGGAATCGACGCTGCAAGTAGTTCGTGTGGTTGTGCCTCTGTTGGAGAATCTTAAGGAGACACGAGTCCGAGTGGGACGTCGCCTGAAAGCCACTATTGATTCCTTTGGTGCTCAAGCAGCGTGAATGGGCTTTGCCTCCAGAGTGGGAACGCCTCAACGAAGCACGCACAAATAATTTTGCTAACACATTTGTGCTTTTTGTGCCTTGGTAACTAGTGATGGAGATCCGGCAAACAGTCGAAATCCGTGTGCGAGGGACAGTTCAGGGGGTTGGCTTCCGGCCAACGGTCTGGCGCCTCGCCTGTGACGAGGGACTGGTTGGCGAAGTTCTTAATGACGGCTTCGGAGTGTTGATCCGAACCACCGGAAATTCCGGCTCCATCTCGCAGTTTCTTACCCGGTTGCACAGCGAGGCGCCCCCGCTATCGCAGATCGAGCAAGTTGAGACGCAGGTCTTAACGCTGCTGGATTTTGAGGACTTCCGCATTGCCGAAAGTGTAAGCGGTGAGAACTGCACGCGGGTTACTCCCGATGCTGCGATTTGCGCGGCTTGCCGCGCGGAAGTGCTGGATCCAAAGGAACGGCGGTATGGTTATCCCTTCGCGAACTGCACACATTGTGGACCACGCTTCTCCATCGTGAAGGAGGTTCCCTACGATCGTGTCAACACAACGATGGCGGACTTCCCGATGTGCGCATCGTGTAAGAGCGAGTATCAGCAGCCGGCAGATCGTCGGTTTCATGCGCAACCGATCGCCTGCCCGACCTGTGGACCATCGATCTGGCTGGAACGACTGGAGACCAGCACGACACCAACTCAGACCAAGGCGTTGGACTCGGCTATCGATCTGCTAAAGAGCGGTGCGGTGGTAGCCATTCGCGGGCTGGGCGGGTTTCACCTGGCCTGTGATGCTACTAATCCGGAAGCCGTCCAGCGATTGCGCCAGCGCAAGCACCGTTACGGCAAACCGTTTGCGCTAATGGCCAGAGACATCGACACGATTCGCCGGTACTGCAATTTGACTCCAGCCGAAGCGACGTTGTTACAGAGTCCAGAAGCGCCGATCGTTTTGCTCGCCGCCGATGGCGTCGAGAAGTTGCCGGGAGGCATCGCGCCCGGTCTGAACACCGTGGGCTTTATGCTGCCTTATACGCCCCTGCACTTATTGATCACACAGCAGATCGATCAGCCACTCGTCATGACCAGCGGCAATATCTCGGATGAACCACAGGTCACGAGTCTCGACACCGCGCGTACCGGCCTGCGCGGCATTGCCGATGCCATGTTGATGCACGATCGCGAGATTGCCAACCGGATCGACGATTCGGTCGTGAAGATCATGGCCGGTAAGCCATCGTTACTTCGCCGGGCCCGTGGTTATGCCCCGAGTGCTGTGCCGTTACCACCGGGCTTCGACGGCGCGCCCGACCTGCTGGCTTATGGGGGCGAGTTGAAAGCGACTTTCTGCGTCTTGAAGGATGGGGCCGCGATTGTCTCCCAGCACCAGGGCGATCTGGAAGACGTTTCCACCTTCGAGGATTACCAGAAGAACCTGCAACTCTATTCGCGGATTTACGATCACCGGCCGCGCTTGCTCGTTGCGGATATGCACCCGGAATACCTTTCCGCCAAACTCGCCAAACAACGCGCGGCGGACGAGACGTTACCGCTTATTGAGGTTCAGCATCATCACGCGCACATCGCGAGTTGCATGGTGGAAAACGGCGTCCCGTTGGATGCTCCGCCGGTGCTGGGTATCGCGCTTGATGGATTAGGCTTTGGCGAGGACGGAACGATCTGGGGCGGTGAGTTTCTGCTGGCCGATTATCGTGGCTACCGACGCATTGGCGCGTTCAAACCTGTAGCCATGGTAGGCGGCGTCCAAGCCATCCGCGAACCTTGGCGCAACACCTATGCGCATCTGGTCGCTGGGCCAACATGGGCCGAGTTTGTCGAAAGGTTTTCCGCACTCGAGCTCTATCATTACTTGACCACCAAGCCGCTGCCGACGATCGATCGCATGCTGGAAAAGGGACTAAACGTGCCGTTGGCGAGTTCGTGCGGGCGACTTTTCGATGCAGTTGCGGCTGCTTTGGGACTGTGCGCCGATCATGCTCTCTTCGAAGGACAGGGCGCGATGGAGTTGGAAGCCTTAGCCGAGCAGTCAACGGGCGAGCCGCCGTACACCTTCGCGATCAACGCCACTGATGGATTGCTCTACCTTGAATCGTTACCAATGTGGCAGGCCTTGTTGGAGGATCTTGGCCGGCAGACTCCGATTGCTCGGATGGCTGCCCGCTTCCATTACGGACTTGCCGGGGCGATTCGCGACATGGTCCAACGCATTCGCAGCACGAGCGCATTCAACACAATCGCGCTCAGCGGCGGCTGTTTCCAGAACAAGCTCTTGTTAGAAGAAGTAGTGCAGTTACTCGAAGCGGATGGTCTAAGTTGCCTCCGGCACGCCAAAGTTCCAACCAATGACGGAGGTCTAGCGCTGGGCCAGGCTGCTATCGCCGCAGCGCGCAATCTGTGAAATCTGTGGATGGCATCAACAATATAAGGAGTAAGAAATGTGTCTTGGAATTCCTGGGCAAATTATCAAGATCACCGACCCTGAGCGACAGATGGCGCTCGTGGATGTTAGTGGCGTCCAACGAGAGGTCAGCCTCGAGTGTGTGGTCAGCGATTACTTTCCGGCCGAAAGGTGTGTCGGCCACTGGGCATTGGTCCATGTTGGGTTCGCCATGAGCCTGATCAACGAGCAGGAGGCAGAGGCAACCTTGAAGGTCCTGCGGGAGCTTGGCGAAGTGCAAGCGGAACTTCTCGCGATGCAGGAGTCGGCGCCGAGTCCACCCGCAAATATTCCTGCAACCACGTTAGCGTAACTCCTGGGCCACCGTAATGACTCTGGCGGAAGATCCAAATCTGGCGGGGCTTTACCCCTTCCTGCACGGCAAGAAGCAAGATCCGTTGTCGATGAATTCTGCTTTGCTCGAGTCCGTGGCACAAAAAGCAGCTCATCATCATCAGGTGATTGACGCGTTTTTCGCGAGTAATGGACAAGAGGTCGTCGCTGCTGCTGGAGCTATTGCCGATGTTTATCGACGCAGCGGCCGGCTCTTTACGATGGGTAACGGTGGATCAAGCTGCGACGCGGCGCACGTTGCCGTCGAGTTTCTGCACCCGGTCACGGCAGGGCGTGTCGCGCTCACTGCAATCGATCTGACTGCGGACCGGACGATGATGTCCGCCGTAGCCAACGACGTCGGATTCAAGCATGTCTTTGTCCGTCAGCTCATAGCACAGGCGCGCGCTGGCGACGGCTTGGTAGGCCTCTCGACCAGCGGGAACTCGGACAATCTCGTGAAGGCTTTTGTGAAAGCGAAGGAAATGGGTGTAACAACCATCGGCTTGGCTGGGATGAGCGGTGGCGAGATGGCAAAGATCGGCCTGGACCACTGCCTGGTGGTCGAAACCGACAGCATTCACCGGGTACAGGAATGCCACGTAATCATCTACCACATTCTCTGGGACCTGGTTCACACACTGCTGGCGGACAATCGTGGTTCATTAGCCGCGACATGATCGAACCCCATCCACAGATTACACAGATCGTATGAATCAATCTGTGTAATCTGTGGATAAACAAAGAAAGAAGACAAAATGAAATACGTCGATGAATTTCGAGATCCGGAAAAAGCGAAATTTCTGCTGGAAGAAATCCGCGTCCTGGTACCCCGAATCCGCAACGGGCGTGCGAGTGCCAGCCCCGTATACATCATGGAAGTCTGCGGAGGCCACACGCACGCCATCTTCAGATACGGTGTGGAGACAATGTTGCCCGATGGGATCGAGTTGATCCACGGCCCCGGCTGCCCGGTTTGTGTGTTACCGATGGGACGCGTTGACGACTGCGTCGCCCTGGCCCACATGCCCGGCATGATTTTCACCACGTTCGGCGACGCGATGCGAGTGCCCGGATCAAAAGAGAGCTTGCTCCAGGCCAAAGCAAATGGCGCCGATGTGCGGATGGTCTACTCGCCTCTTGACTCCCTGCGGATCGCCAAAGAGAACCCCGACAGGCAGGTCGTCTTCTTCGCCCTGGGCTTCGAGACAACCATGCCCAGCACCGCATTCACTGTGCTGAGGGCGAAAAGCGAAGGCATCAAGAATTTCTCGCTCTTCTGCAATCACATCACGATCATTCCTACGATCAAGGCGATACTCGACTCGCCGGATCTACAGTTGGACGGGTTCCTTGGTCCAGGCCACGTCAGCATGGTTATCGGCAATTCGTCATACCGTTTTATCGCCGAACATTACAAAAAGCCGCTGGTAATCGCCGGCTTCGAGCCACTCGATATCCTGCACGGCATCTGGATGGTGCTCAAACAGATCGCCGAAGGCCGCTCGGAGATTGAGAACCAATACAAACGCGTGGTTCCAGATGGCGGCAACACTCCGGCTCTGGACGCGATCGGCAAAGTTTTCGAGTTGAGGGAATTTTTTGAATGGCGCGGTCTTGGTTCGATCGACCACTCGGGAGTTCGGATCCGCGATGCTTACGCGGAATTCGACGCGGAGCGTAGATTCTCGGTCCCGGCCCTGAAGATTGCCGATCCGAAATCATGCCAGTGCGGCGAAGTGCTCAAGGGAGTCATCAAGCCATGGGACTGCAAGGTCTTCGGTAGAGAGTGTACTCCGGAGACGCCACTGGGCGCTTTGATGGTTTCATCTGAAGGCGCCTGCTCTGCTTATTATCAGTACGGCGACATCGAGAAGATTCACGACACAAGGGCTCTAGTTGAGGAGATGGCATGAGTAGCGTTTTAGAAGTAACCACCAACAACAACGGCAGCTCAAACAACGGCAAGGTTCGGCGTCGCGGCAAGGTGAAGGTTTCAACTATCACACTCGCCCACGGCGGCGGCGGCAAGGCGATGCACGATTTGATCGACGACGTCTTCGTCGAGGCATTTGATCACGAAAGTCACGCGCCAATGGAGGACCAGGCGCGGCTCAGTCTATCGGACTTAGCGGCACTTGGAGATCGACTTGCTTTTACGACCGATTCCTACGTCGTCAAGCCACTCGATTTCCCCGGTGGCAATATTGGTAAGCTGGCAATCTGCGGCACGATTAACGACCTCGCGGTGGGCGGCGCGATACCGCTCTACTTATCGTGTGCGGTGATTATTGAGGAAGGGCTGCCCGTCGAAACAATGCGCATGGTCGCCAGGACCATGGCAACGACAGCTCAGGAGGCCGGCGTAAAAGTCGTTACCGGCGATACCAAGGTTGTCGAACGCGGAGCCTGTGACAAGCTGTTTATCAATACTGCCGGCGTGGGTGTCATTCGTGAGGGCGTCGACTTGGGCGTCGACAAAGCCCAACCTGGTGACGTGATCCTCGTCAATGGCTTGCTCGGCGACCACGGCGCAGCGATCCTCAATGCTCGTGGAGACATGGCGTTAACCACACCTATCGAGAGTGACTGTGCTTACCTGCATGGTCTAATCGATACGTTGTTGTCAGCCGTTCCTCGGACGCGCTTTTTGCGCGATGCCACCCGCGGAGGACTCGCCACTGTCCTGAACGAAATCGCCGATGCGGCGCAGATTGGCATCGAGATATACGAAGACCGCACACCGATCCGTAGCGAGGTGAAAGGCTTCTGCGAGATCCTGGGTCTCGACCCTCTCTATCTTGCGAACGAGGGAAAAATCGTTTGCGTCGTTCCAAAAGAAGATGCTGAAACTGCACTGGCGGCGCTCAAGTCGCATCCACTTGGCAAAGGAGCCGCGAGGATCGGCGACGTGACTGATCACCGTGCCGGCCGTGTTGTGATGCAGACTGTTTTCGGCGGACGTCGCATCGTCGACATGCTCGTAGGCGAACAGTTGCCGCGGATTTGTTAAGGAGCCACAAAGAAGCACACAAACATCCTGAAGAAATCATTTGTGCTTCCTGGCTTGTCGTCAATTGAAGGAGAATCGAATGTCAAGCAACTTAAATGTCAAACCTGTCGATGGGGTTACGATTCGCATCAAGGAGCAGGGCAAGGTTCTGGAATTGGATTATGACGGCGCCGTCTGTCAACATCCGGGGTCGCTGTGGTGGGGTACTGCGGTTGGCTTCCGCGCTATGCAAGCGGCCGCCCAGGCGCTTTCGAAGGACGATTTGTGGTCCCGCGATAATCTCTACATCGTCACCGGTCATCCCGGTCCCGGGGTGAAAGATACCATCGACTATATTACGGGCGCCGCCAGCCGCGATCGCTACAAGACCATCCTCGCCGAGGGTTGCGGAATGCAGTGCAACAGCAAGATGAAGTATGAATGGTGGGTCAGCGACGGTGAGAAGACTGCGAATATTAACCTGCGTCCGGATTTCGTGCCGCGGGAGTTCTATGAACTCTCCGACCGCCTCGATACAAACGCAACAACCAAAGAAGACATCAGATCGTTCCGCATCTTCAAGGTGAACCTGTCCACGCGTATCTGGGTTGCGCCTTTAGAAGAGAACTTCCGAGTCGAGGTCGTCGATCAGCCTCTGCAACCGGGAGAAGTGCCTGAGGCAGCACTGGCCACGGATTATTTTGACTTGTAATAGCGCGTCCCGCAGGTAACCGCTCACAACGAAATCTCATACTCACTCAAAGGAGTCCTACCTATGTCAACGCCGGCTTTGGCGCGAGCTACCAAATACCAGTGGCAATTATTGGAGAATTCTCCAGTCGCAAATTCACGAACCGACGATATCTGGTTCTTTGACGAGTTTACCGGATGGCTGGTCAACAGCAGTGGATACGTCTGCAAGACGGAAGACGCAGGCGCCAACTGGACGCCGAAGTTCTTCCTCGCGCCCAATCTTCCCAGCCTCCCTTACCTGCGGTGCATGTCCTGGGCTAACCGCCAGATCGGTTGGTTCGGCGCGGTCACCGGGATTGACGTTAACTCGATCACGTCACCCAGCCAGTTCATTGGAACACTCTTGCACCAGACGACGGACGGCGGCGAGACCTGGAAACCGATCGAGAACTTGCCGGAGGGTTCACCTGCGGGGATCTGCGGCTTCCACGCGGTCAACGAGCGCGTGGCCTACGGCTCCGGGACGAACGATCCCGGACTCCCTGGTCCAGCCATCATCAAGACGATGGACAACGGCGCGAGCTGGGAACTGATTGACATGAGGAAGCACGCCTCGAATCTGATCGACATTTACTTCGCCGATGAGGACAACGGGTTCGTTGTCGGCGGACTGAACGATGAGAAGTGCAAGATTGACAAGAAGGCCTACCCCGCACCGCGATTGAGCCGGTACGGCAAAGTGAAGCCCGTAATACTTCGCACTCATGACGGTGGCAAGTCCTGGACTAACACGGTTGCCGATATCAAAGACTTTGAGTGTGGAGAGTGGGGCTGGAAAATCCAGTTCCTGAACGCAACTCACGGCTTCATCGCGCTCGAGAACTTCCGCAACGCATCGATCCTCGTGACAACGAACGGGGGCGACTCGTGGGTGAGGAAGCACGTTGCCAAAAACCAGAACCCGTCGTCTCCGGCGATCAATAATGACCTGGAGGGGATCGGCTTCATCAACGAGCGTCAGGGCTGGGTCGGCGGATGGGGCTTTCAGGCCCTCAACACACCTGTTGGCGGTCTCGAGAACAGCTTCACGGAAGACGGGGCGAAACTTGGATTGCCCAAAACCACTTGCCCGATCCCGACACCACAATCAAAAATGATCCGCGCTACCGTATCAACCGTTATCGCTTTGTGAAGGACCTCGCCGGGAACGTGATCAGCGGATACTGCTCGGGCCAACAGGTGTTCAAGCTGAGCATCGGCGGTAAGAAGAGAGCTTTTGCCGCGCGAACTCTCGGAATGCGCGCGCCTCTGGAACGCTTGGAGCCAGCCAACTCAACGCAGGGTTCCATCACACCGCCCAGCGGTAAAACTAAGAAGGGCGCATTCGCCAGGAAGACGATGGTAGCCGCGGAGACAGATCACGGCTTCGAGTTGGCCCAGCTACCCACCGATGATGGCACGGTCCAGATTAGCTACACGTTGCCCGAAGACGGAAAGAACGTCTTCGTTGGGCTTTGGAACAAGTTCGCCTTCCACATCCGTACGCTGGTCAATGAAAAAACCCAGACGCGCGGGCGACGAACTATTGTTTGGGACGGCAAAGACGATCAGGGAAATCCTGCTGGTCCAGGCGTCTTCATCTGCCGGATGTGCACAGATGGCGGAAAAGGAGCCAGCCAGTTGATCGAGTTACGTCAGACCTGAATCCACTTGTAGAAGGATCGCCACGAGAAGCACAAAAGGTCAGCAAAGCCATTTGTGCTTTTTGTGCTTCTTCGTGGCTGAAGACTTTTGAGGCAAAGCCAAGTCGCAGTTTTAGAGTGGCGAGCGTGGGACGGTTTCCTGCTTACTAATGTCCTCGGCGATCAAGCCGTGCGAATCGAGACGGATCCCTTCCGCGAATTTCCGTCTGCGCAATTCAATCGCGTTTGCGATTCATTCACGACAGTCTGTTTTCAAATAAACCTGTCAGTTCGTAATCGACTGCCCTTGCGAATCCGCGACCTTACTAATCGCTTCGTTGAACGAGGGATCTATGTCGTCAACGGACTGGTCCAGGACATTCGCAAGTCGATCCTTCAAGCACATCTTGAAGCCATCGGACTTTCTTCGCTCAAGGCGACGCGGTCGGGTTCCTCTGACGAAATTCTGTTCGTGAAGACGGACCTGAACTATGGTGGCGAATTGGAAAGGTGGTTGCCGCAAGAGAATATTGCCGCCGCCGGCTTTGAGCATCTTATCTCGAACGACATCGGCGCCTATCATTACCAAACCATCGAACGCGGAATGCTTCCAGAGAATATCTGGACGGACCCGAGCATCGTGATTGAGAAGTACATTAGCAACGACGAGGACTCGTTCCATCGCGTTTACTTCTCCGGCGAACAAGTCGTGATCGTTGAAGCCTTTGCTGCGGGCGTCATCAAGAAACTGTCGGGCGATCCGCGTGACACGAACTTTATGACCGACCTCGAGTCCCTTAAATCAGGTACGGACGATCTTCCGATCAGTGAGACGTTAAAACGTGACGTCACCACATTTGTCGAGAACACGCCTGCAGAGTTCGGCTGCATCGACATTGTGCATGACGGGCACGATAAGTATTACATCGTAGACCTTAACCTGACGCCTTACGCCGGAGCTAGAGTGTACGATGACATCTTGAACGACTTTCTGCGGTCGGGGATTACGGACCCGGCTCAACGCAAGGTGAACCGTTTCGTCGATTCACCGCTGGTTAATTAGGAGGTGTGAACCGATGGCGGTAAGTATTGAAAGAGCTACTCTGTACGAGAGATACCGGTTGCCGTATGCCAAAGAAGCCGTCACCGATCTCCTTGACTACATCGGTCCGGTTCAGGTCATGGCTGACATCGGGGCCGGCAACGGCCAACTCGCACGACTATTTGCGGAGCTAGCCCCGCGGGTCTACGCGGTCGAACCCGAACCCGCCATGCGCCAGGTGGCCTCAGCCGCTTTGGCCCATTGGACCACCGTTGAAGTCCGTGCCGGTTCTGCGGAGCAGACGACCTTGACTGATCACAGCCTTGATCTCATCGTTGTCGGGAATGCCTTTCACCGGTTCAAGCCCGAAGCCTGTGCCGAACTGCGGCGGATACTCAAGTCTTCCGGGTGGATTGCTTTGTTTAGCTATGAGTTGACCAATAAGGCCCTTACAGACATGCGCGCTGCCAGGTTAGCCGCACTAAAAGGTGCGAACAGTCGCGTAGCCCAGGTGTGGCATGGAATGCCGCCCGAGGCGCTGTTTGGTGAAGGTCAAATTCACAAGCGGAGCTATAGCCAATCGCGCACCGACGATTGGACTGCGTTTTTCGGCGCGGCGTGTACCTGGCTGGAAGCTCCCGAGCCCGGGGATCAGGAGTTTGGGCCATTCGAGGCGCTCAATCGCGACGTATTCGAGGCGTTTGCGGTGAACGGGGTGGTCCAAATTGAGTATGAGACTCAAGTCTCGTTTGGGCAACCGCTGGTCCATTGAGCCACAAAGAAGCACAAAAGGCACAAAATAATCAGCGAACCCATTTTGTGCTTTTTGTGGCTTCTTTGTGGCTGAAAACGCGTTATCTCGTGGTCTTACCGAATCCGCCTTTCGAGGTGTTACCGAATCCGCCTTTCGACCTGGCGCCGCCTTTCGAGGTGCCACCGAATCCGCCTTTCGACTTGGCGCCGCCGCCTTTCGAGGTGCCACCGAATCCGCCTTTTGAGGTTTTACCGAAGGCGCCTTTTCCCGTTTTGCCTTTGTCGTTGTACATGTAAGGTGCTCCTTATGTCTAAGGTAACTCAGAGTAAAAATAAAGGGGGTTGCTTGAGAACGGAGTCTATCACAACTCGCAATGGTGACAAGCTCTTTCATCCTTCCGTTGCTGCGCGAGGATGGCTCACCGCGTAACGCTGTTCAGGATTCGGAGGTGGTTGTTTCCAACCGCTGTTGACTTCGTCAAACGAATATATGGCGATTCCCAATTCCCCCACGATCCAGGGGACTATCCAGTCAAAACTGGCTAATCCACAGCGGTCAGCGCGGTGGGCCATGCGAAAAAAATAAGGTGAATCGTTGATGAATTTTGCCGGTTCTCTCAAGCGACTGTCTCGCAACATCTCCGACCGTAGAATTTGCTCCGCGGCGTCGCGCGTGAACCCCATACATCCGCCCTGAACAGAAGGTGTCTCCTGTTCGCATTGCAGCGTTCCGAACAATCCGCTACGAACCGGCAGGTATCTGAATCTTCGATGAATCACAGTGTCGGGGTCGATCTTGAACAAGTATCGAGTTGGTTTTTCGAGGAAAATCACGAGCATACGCTCGATAACCGCTCCGCCATTCTCAATGCCGAATAATCGCGACTCTCCGCGAAAGTCGGTGTTGTGGCGCTTGGAAAGGATTGGAAGGCGCGGATCCGGATCCCCGTCAGACCGTAATATGACGCGGCTCTCCGGGTAATGTTTGCGCAGGTCTGCCAGGCACTCCGCGGTAGCATCGTAGTTTTTGTAAGTCAATGCGAAAAACGTGAGATCGTCATCGCAGTAGTTGGTTAACATGTGGATAATAGCTCCGCTGCTATCTACATATTACACAGAACAGATTACACAGATTACACAGAAAAATCTGTGTAATCTGTGGATGGTTTAGTAATGACTGTGAAATCCGTGACCATGATCTCCTGGGAGTTGGATCCGTTTTACATACGGGGCGGCACAGCGTACGCAATTCGACGCTTAGCCGACCAGTTGACGGACCTCGGCGTCGAAACCAGGGTTCTCTTAGCCGATTGGTCGGACACTGTTCGCGCGAACGACCTGAAGCTTGTGCCCTTGAAAATGGGAGCTGGAACCAGTCGTGCCCCTCGAGTGGTCCAATGTAGCGAGTTTTGTAGCGTTGCGCTTGAGACGGTTAGGACCAGCGCACGATCCGACGCCGTCATAGCTCATAGCGACGAAGGCGCGATGTTCATCGTTCTGCGGAATGGAAAGCGACACGCTGAGCCATCAGTCTTTTGGCTTCACAGTCTTTACGATCCACCGATCGATGACCTTTCGAAAGAACAACGCCAGCTCCTTCCGTCTCCATCTTTGCTCGCCTCTGCCGTCATGATGGCCGACATCGTTGTAACGAGCACGGGAGTTTTAAAGGACGCGAGAGAGTTCGAATGGCCTGAGCGGCTCAAGGAATTGCAGCAAGCACTCACGATTGCGTCAGCCGAACATCGAGTGCTGACCGTTGAGTCTACCGGGTGCCTGCCAGGAATTCCGAAGAGTTCGCTAAGTTCAAATCTTGAGAAGCTGAAAAACGTGCCCTCACCTTATGTGCTTTTCCCCGGGCGGCCGTCGATCGACAAGGGTCTTGGCATTTTCGCGGCGATTGCGGAACGACTGCGAGCGGACAACATCGCGTGTGTGGCGGTGCAGCGACCCGGGCATCAAGCAAAGTTGGACCATCCGTCTCATATTTACTGGTTGCCCTGGCTCGCCCAGGATGAGTTGCTCGTCGCTATGCGTAACGCAGCATGTACGGTCTTGCCGAGTATCACGGAAGGCTTCGGTTTGGCTGCCGCCGAGTCGATCAGCCAGGGTGTCAAAACTTTGTATCACAAGGTTGGCGGTCACCATGGTTTGCAGGGACTTCCCAACGCCTTGCCGGTTCCACTGACGACAAACGAGCGGGCGCAGCTTTATGGTCTATGGTCAGAATTAATCGATACTCATCCCAACTCCTGGGACGTTTGGATCAGGCATGAAACTTCGCTGCGGCCACTTATCGACAAATGGGTGGAAGCGATCAGATCGGTTGTGTATCGTGCGGAGGATGGGATTGAAAACACGCCTTTTCCCGAACCGGCGGCGGAGGAGAGGTGGGGAAATAAACTCTGTTACTTTCTACGAGATCAGTTTACAGGATTTGCATGATTTATCAGGATTGACATGTATTATGTCTAATACTTCAGGCCGTCCGCGATTGATTCATCTCATGCCGTGGGACCTTACCGTGGGCGGCGCTCAACGCATGCTCGACTTGTGGTGTTCGCATGAAGCGCACCGCTGGGCTACGCACATCCTCACGGTAGGCGAGCGCGGGCCGTTTGAGTTCGCCGGCGCAACGATCCATTCGGGACTGAGGAGGTCACAAGTACCGAGTCTGATTGAAACTCTGCAGCCGGATTTGCTGGTCCATCACGAGCCGACTCAAAGGAATGGGATCAGTTCCAGGTGCCCTCAAGTCTGGATCTTACATTGCACGAATTCTCTTCGAACGTTGCCGCCAAAACATGTGACGCCCGCAGCGGTATTCTCGAATTTTTACTCAGGCGAAATACATTCGGGCTGGCGGCAGTTGTCGCTCAAGGTGTTGCCGCTGCAAATCGATACCGATCAGTTTCGTCCAAGCAAACGGAAGCATGTCGGCCTCGTGTGCGGGATTGTGGGCCGTCTGCACGAGGATAAAATTCCACCCTCTTTCATAGAGGCGCTTCTGAACTGGTCACCGGGTCCGTGGCAGATCCGCTTCATCGGGCACGGTCTCGACACTGGCTATCAGCGATTCGTGAGAGAGAAGCTTGCGAACTTGCCGTGGGTCGAATTCTCAGGCGACGTGCCGCCGATCAAAATGCCATCGGCCCTGCAGCAGCTCGACGCGGTGCTAATTCCCACAGACGCCACTTTCAGTGAAACCGGCTCGTATGTCGCACTGGAGGCAATGGCGACAGGACTACCCGTGATCGCCCGAAATGTGCCCGGACTCAGGTACAACTGTGGCAGTGCGCCATTGTACGCAAGCGAGGATACCCAACTCCTCGCCCGGCTTCGTGAGTTGGATGATGCGGACGCACGTTCCGAGGCAGGAACAAAGGGACGCTCATCGGTTGTTAACAAACACGAGGTGCATAAGCATGCCGCTACTCACAGTGCGGGCTTTGCGGCAGCGCTCCGTCACGAAATCTCGATTTTGATGCCGGTTTTCGATACTCCAGCAGAGTACCTGGCGGAGTGTTGGGAATCGATCCGCGCTCAAACGTTTCGCGAATGGGAGCTTGTCCTGGTCGACGACGGAACGCGAGCAGCAGAAACAATCGCAGAGATTGAGCGCATCGCCAATGATCCCAGGGTCGTCCTCATACGACTTGAGAAAAATCAAGGTATTGCTCCCGCTCTTAATATAGGACTGAGCCGGTGTCGTGGAAGATTGGTGGCGCGGATGGACGCGGATGACATGATGATGCCGACGCGATTAGAGCGACAATTTGCATACATGCAGGCTCACCCGGACGTAAGCATACTGGGGACTCAAATCCAGGGCATCGAGTGGGCAACGGATGAGGTGTTTCCACCCACCGAGCATCCGGAGCAGGTCACGGACGAATACATCAAACACCAGCGGGACACTTCGGAAATCTGGTTTCTCAATCACCCGACCGTAATGCTACGACGTCGCGAAGTGATGAATCTGGGTGGGTATCCTATGTATCGCGTTGCTCAGGATCTTGGCCTCTGGTTGAAGGCGTTTAGCGCTGGTCTGAAGATCCACAATTTGCCGACCGTTGAGTTGCAGTACCGGTTACATGCAAAGCAAGTTTCAAGGACCAAGGGCGTGCGGCGCGCGGAATACAAGCAGATCGTCGAGGAGTGCTGGACGCATCACGCGGCGACGCGAAAAGAAACTGCGTGAAATGAGCATTTTGTGCGGCTTGAATAGATCTTAATCAACAACTCGCCAGGGTCGTGTTTAGCTGATCCGCAATCACCATTGAGCCCGGGTTGTGCGTTATGTAAAACGACAGCCGCGCACGCTGTAGCGCAAGCCTCGCCGTAACTCCACAGGCCCAGAACACTGGAATCTCATCCGCGCGCACCTGCGGGGATTTTAGATTAAACAATGGTCTTTCGAGGTCGCTTATTCCGATCAGCTCAGGCTTACCAATATGGATGGGTGCGCCATGAACGCTCGGAAAGCGCGACGTAACCTGGATCGCACGTATGGCATGTGCGGGAACCAGTGGTCGCATTGTAACGATTAGCTTTCCCGCAAACGGGCCGGCCGGCAATGTGTCGATGTTGGTTTCATACAGGACCACGTTGTCGCCGCGAGCTATATCACGCAGGAACACCCCAGCCTCCATCAGCGCATGCTCAAAGGAAAATCCACAACCCCAAACAAAAGCAACCAGATCGTCGCGCCACACGTGCTTGATATCGGTCGGCTCCTCAACCATTTCACCATCGTGGAACACCATGTAGCGTGGAACATCGGTACGAATGTCGAAGTCTTCACCTAACATCGGCAGTAAAGGATCGCCCACGTTACCGATGGCGATCAGCGGGCAGGCTTTCGCGTTGCGTTGGCAATAAGTAGCAAAGTCGAGTGCGTATTTCTGCGGCAGAATACATAAGTTTGCCTGGATATACCCTTCACAAAAACTGGATGTATAACCGGAATATTGACCGGTGCGAAATAACAAGCGAGCCTCACGTGGGCTTAGAGACAGCGTTGCGGGTGCGGAGATGGAAGCGGTTGCGTTCATTTTCTTCATATTATTTTTACGGGATTGCAGGATTTCACAGGATTTCCATGTCAATCTTGATAATCATGTCAATCCTGTAAAACTGCCTTTTCGGACAAACATCCTTCCATTTACGTCTGGCCCGGTGCGGTTCTTTCTGTGCAGTGTGATCTGACCAGTTCCATCTGCTCCTGGAAGCCGTCGAGATTCTGAAAGCCATTCAGTATCGCGAGTTCCAGCAATCGTGCTCTGCGCTCGGTATTGAGCGCTCGCAGGATTTCATCAAGCTCCGCAACGCTCAAGTGCATCAGCCTTTGCACGCACTTGCCAGTGAATTGAATCTGTTCGCGCGACACCAGGCGCAACAGATCCTCGAACGGAGCGAAATTGATTTGCCATTCTATTTCGGGGTTCGTCCTGCCGGTTTCGGGATCGACGACGATCAAGTACAGCCACCGAACGCAGGCCGCTTCGGCATACTCAAAGTACTGTTGCATCGCGTGTTGTTGCGCGCCGGTTACACAGATGTCGTTGACAAACAAAATCGGGCGTCCGTGGAAATCAGCGTGATGGACCAGATGACGGCTTAATCGCTCGCGTTCTGTCACGCGATCTGCAAAATCTAGTTTTGCATAGTCGCTCGAGACCGGCTCCTCGTTTTCGTAATACATATCGATTAAGGAAAGCTCTTTTGAATCGCGCCTTTCTCGCTCTCGCGTGTACAAATCAAACAACTCCCAACACAACAGGTTGGCGCCGGCCGGTGTGTGGGCGGTGATCGGCGGTGACGTCAGTATCCAACCGGTATGTTTTGGATCATTTGCGATTAGCCTTTTCAGTAGGGGCAGTAGCAACTGTGCATAGTGGCGAACGCCGGCAGTGACGCCGAGCTTGAAGGCGGGATACTGGCGAAAAATCTCGGCATCCGTGTCAAACGGTTGGCTAATCCGATGCAAGGATATTGTTTCAGAGTTTGTCATCATGTTCGGCCACAGATGACACGGATAAAAAGATCCGTATTTATCCGTGTTATCCGTGGCTAAAGAGACGGCGGATCAATATAACCGTACCAGGCAGCCTTTGGGGGATCTTTCAACAACGCTCGACTGGCTCTCACGTATATCTGATTGCCCCAGTCATAGTGCCAGAAGACTTTTGCCGTTTCGTTAAGCAGCCCTTCTCGGGTCATGGCCCAATTCAACAGCCGCCGGTTCTGTAACCTGACATCATTTTCATCAATGTGTCCGGCTATCAATTGGCGTTCGAAATAGTCGCCCGCACTGGCGCTCGCTTCCGCGTCTTGTTCAAAGTTCGCTCCCATGTCGAGCAGCTCCCCGGTTACGGAATCTCGCAGCGTCAGGTCTATGGCTGCTCCATTGGTATGCGCCGGCCAGGTGCGGGAATCGTTTTCATCGAAGGCCACTGGATCGACGATGAACTGCCTCGCCCGAGCGCGGTGTTCCTGCTCGCCGCCACCTGGGTTCTCCTGTTTTGCTTTTGCGTAATAGAAGTCCCACAAACCCTGCTGGCACGCGACTGAACGATAACCGTCGAACACAAACAACTCGGCTTCGAACGGCCGGAGTAGCTCGTTGACGCGCGCAAGTTTTTCGGCTACTGATTTTCGCAGCCAAATGTCTTCCCGGCTGCCCTCAATCAATCTGCCGAACGGAGGATTGTTACCATCCGTTTTCGCGTAGTAGCTTTCGAACGCGACGCCAACCGACTCCAACGGGATCAACGGCTCGCGACCACGCGGGTCATTCTTATCGATCGGAATATCCAAATACGGACTGGAAAACATCTCCGGCGAGGTCATCGGAACTTGATGATCAACGCGCATCCTGCTTCGTGGCATGAAGCCCTCCCAGTTGTCGCAGGCTGAATAATGTACTATTGATAACCGGCGTTTAGTGGCGAGTCATTGTAGATTTCCTCCGGTCAGCACGCAAACAATGATGTTGACATCTTGTTTATTCTGCAAATCCTGTAATCCTGTCCGACGCTTGGCGCTTCAGACAGTGTGACAGGATTGCATGATTAGCAGGATTGAGAGGATTAAATGTAAGAACCATGTTCAATGTTTGTCCCAACTGCGGAGATTATCGCGTAGACAAGGCCATTGCGCCCGAAGGATATGCGATTTGCCCGAGCTGTCTCTTTCGACATAAGTTCATCCGCTTACCTCTGTTTATTCTCACCGGCGCAAGCGGCGTTGGTAAGTCAACTGTGTGTCTAAAGCTTGCGGCTGAGATGAAAGACGTAGTGGTTATGGAAAGCGATATTCTGTGGCGCCCAGAATTCAATCAGCCTGAAACCAATTACCGCGACTATCGAGAGACCTGGTTGCGCATGTGCAAGAACATTTCTCAGGCTGGTAGACCTGTTGTTTTATGTGGGGTTGGATTGCCTAATCAGTTCGAGCAATGTATAGAGCGTCGTTATTTCTCAGAGCTTCATTACCTGGCCTTGACTTGCGATGCTCAGATCCTTGTCTCACGGTTGCGAAATCGTCCCGTCTGGCGCGGTACTCACAATGACGAATGCATTAATAAACAGGTCGCATTCAATCGCTGGCTGCTAGACAATGCGCAGAATACTGAGCCACCTATGACTCTTCTGGATACTTCAGAAATTACAGTAGACGATACAGTGGCGAGAGTTGAGCAGTGGGTACGAAGTTTTCTAAATGGACATGCATGAACGTCAGATCAGCGACCCTTATCGCTGGATGGAAGACGACACGCCCGCCTTGCGAACGTGGGTGGTGGAGCAGCACGAGTACACGATGGCCCAACTCTCTTCCCTGCCGGCTCGCGAAGATATCCGCCGGCGTTTGGAAGAGTTGCTGCGCACGCACGTCATAACCGACATCACCAAAGCTGGAAAGCGATACTTCTTTCGCCAGCGTTTCGCCAACCAGGAACTCTCGGCGCTTTATTGCCAAGATGTAACGGACGCCACACCGCACGGCGCGCCGCAATTGTTGCTTGATCCGGGTGAGCTGAGTTCCGATCACACGATCACGCTGGCTGACACGCACCCATCTCGCGACGGCTTGCTGATCGCATATCGTTTGTCCTCGGCTGGAAGCTCCTGCATGTCGCTTCACGTAATGAGCGTAGACAGCAAAGAAGTACTGCCGGACGTCATTCCCGGCGAAGTAAATCCGGTCGCGCACGCATGGCACACGAAGAACCGCGTTGTGTGGCTACCTGACAACAGCGGCTTTTACTACACGCGCTGCCACCGCGCTACACGGGACGGAGAGGCGCGATTCCATCATAAACTTTACTTTCATAACCTTGGTGATGACTGGCGCGACGACACACTCGTATTTGGCGAATTTCTTAAGCGAGAACAAACGCCATATCCACAGCTATCGTCGGATGGCCGCTATCTGGTTGTCATGGTCCAAGATCTGTCGCGCGCTGCGCCGTGTTCGGAACTGTATCTTCAGGATCGCAAGGATCCGCAACGCGGCTTCCTTGCCATCGTTAGCGACATCGAGGCTTTCATTAGCGCTGCCGCATTCCATCGAGACAGGCTCTACATCCAGACGAATCACGAGGCGCCGTTGGGCAAACTCACAGCGATCAAGCTCGCAGATATCGCCGCCGGCGAATTCGCTGCGACCACTATAATTCCGGAAGCGTCGTATCCTCTCGGAGCCTGGACCACGGTCGGAAACTACCTGTTTGTCGAGACCATTGAGAACGTCTCGTCACGGCTGCGTGTTTATGACCTGGCGGGAAAGTTCGTCAAGCAAATCGAACTGCCAGGCATCGGCAGTATCAACGCATTGAGCGCGGAGCCAGAGTCGGAAGAATTGTTAATTTCGTTTTCGTCGTTCCTGATGCCCAAAGCCGTGTATCGCATGGATCTCGAAACCCTCGAGTACACACTCTATCAGCAACACGAAGTACCGTTTAATCCGGAGGTCTTTGAGATCAAACAGGTCTGGTTTGAATCGCGTGACAAGACCCGGATACCGATGTTCCTGCTTCATAAAAAAACGATCGCGCACGACGGCAGGAATGCTGCGGTAATCCACGGCTATGGCGGCTTTAGTGTCAGCCTCCTGCCTGCGTTTACGGCACACGTGATTCCATTTCTTGAACGTGGCGGAATCTATGCAATCGTCAATGCGAGAGGAGGGGGAGAGTTTGGCGAAGAGTGGCATCGCGCCGGCATGCGCGAGAATAAGCAGAACGTCTTCGACGACTTCATCGCCGCCGCCGAGTGGCTGATTGCTGAAGGGTACACGCAGGCCTCGCGGTTAGGTTGTTTTGGTTGGAGTAACGGCGGTTTGTCGGTCAACGCCGTGGCGGTACAGCGTCCGGATTTATGGAAGGCAGTGGTTGCGGGGTCGGCGGTCACGGACATGTCTCGCTTTCATCGAGCCCACGGCGGGCGGCACTGGGTTGCCGATTACGGTTCACCCGAAGATTCGGATG
>JBKPJS010000230.1:0-4849 GCA_046730815.1 Acidobacteriota bacterium | reverse complement strand
CCTCCGCGCAACGAATACACGGCTATCCTCTACTTGCAGCCTGCAAACGTTCCGAACCAGGGGGCAATCGGCTTTGATATGTTTAGCGAGGCGGTGCGGCGGCAGGCAATGGAGACCGCTCGTGACACAGGAAAACCGACTGCCTCCGGACGTGTAGAGCTGGTCCAGGAACAAGGAATTCCAGATAAACAAAACGGCTTTCTCATTTATGCGCCGGTGTATTGGAAGAATGGACCAATTTCGACTGAATCCGAGAGACGTAAGGCGCTGATGGGATTTGTTTACAGCCCGTACAGGGTTGACGATTTCCTTGGTCCAATCACCGGCGAAAAGCATTATGACGTGGCCTTTCGCGTTTACGATGGTACGGAACTCAAGCCTGCGAACTTGCTTACGTTGGCCCCCAACGAGGCCGCCAGCGAGCCTCTGTTCGAGAAGTCCGTCTCGCAGGAAGTTGCTGGCCGGACGTGGACGTTGGCATACGCGACCAAGCCTTCGTTCGAAAAGGGATCGGGTCGTCCTCTTCTCAAATACACACTCATCATTGGCATGCTCCTGAGCCTGCTGTTCTCGGTCTTAACTCGCGCCGAAATACAAGCTCGTTCACGCGCGGAACGCGCGACTGAGGAAGTAAGACAGTCAGAAGCAACGATCAGAAGCACGCTCGCTGAGCGCGAGCAAGCGCAGGAAGCCCTGCGAGAAACCACCGAAGCATTACGCGAAGCCGATCAGCGCGCGCTCTTGGAATACGAACGCCTGGTCGAAAGAATTAAGGGACTGGCGCAGGCGCTTGGCGCCGCCAGGGAATTGAGTGCGATCTTCCGCGCCCTTCGCGAGTTCACCAATGTGTCTGTTCCCTGCAACGGATTCTTCGTTTCACTCTACGATTCGATTCGTGACGTTCGCACCGCTTGCTACGGCTGGGCCGACGGGCAGGAGTTGGATGTATCGGAATTGCCTCCGATGCGAGTAACGGAAACGGGCCCAAACAGTCGCGCAATCCGCACCGGTGAAGTGATCATCACCAACGACTACATGCGCGCGACGAGCGCTAGTCCGGGGATCATCGTTGGCCCGGATAACGGTTTGCGCCCCGAGTCGTCGATGGCAGTACCGATGACGGTGATGGGCCGGCTCATCGGCACGATCGAGGTGCAAAGTTACGAGGCTAATGTTTATCGGCCCGAACATGTTACAGCAATGGGCATGGCTGCGAACCTTACCGCGGTCGCGATCGAGAACGTTCGGCTGTTGAAGCTGGAACGCACTGCGCGCGAAGCTGCTGAAGAATCGAACCGTTTGAAAGACGAGTTTCTCGCCACCGTTTCGCACGAACTGCGCACTCCGCTGACCGCAATCTTAGGTTGGGCCAGGTTGCTTGAGGGTGGCACGCTTGACGATTCAGTTACTCACCAGGCCGTTGAAACAATTGGGCGCAATGCAAAAGCGCAGGCGCAAATCGTCGACGACATTCTCGACGTTTCACGCATCATTACCGGCAACCTGTACATCGATCTGCATCCGTTGGAAGTAGTGCCCGTGGTAGAGAATGCAATCAACGTCGTAAGACAGACCGCCGACGCGAAGGGCATAAAGATCGAGACTTATTTTGATTCCGCGCCGGTGATGATTTCCGGCGACGCAAACAGGCTTCAGCAAGTCGTTTGGAATCTGTTGTCGAATGCAGTGAAGTTTACCGATAGCGGCGGGCGCGTGTGCGTAAAAGTCTCGCGAATCGGTACCACGGTTGAGATCAAAATTTCAGACACCGGTCAGGGCATTAGCAAAGAGTTTTTGCCGTACGTTTTTGATCGATTTCGCCAGGCCGACAGCACGACAACTCGCCAGCATGGCGGACTCGGACTCGGCTTGGCCATTGCCCGGCACCTTGTTGAGATTCACGGAGGAACCATTAAGGCTGAGAGTCAGGGCGAGGGCCGCGGCGCATCGCTCACGATTAAGCTGCCTTTGCTTGATGCGACAGTCGGAACTGCTGCGTTCGGTGACGATAAACTTGCTCGCTCTCCGCAGCTATTGGCGGGGCTCAACGTACTGCTCGTCGACGACGACTCAGACACCTTGACGCTCATGACCACAGCTTTGACGAAAAGACAGGCCAACGTAACTGCGGTGTCTTCTGCGGGTGAGGCAATCCGTGCAATCACACAAAAGCGGCCCGACGTGTTAGTGTCAGACATTGCGATGCCCGATGAAGATGGCTACGGTTTGATTGAGAAAATCCGGTTGCTTGAGAATGGGCAGACTGAAATCATTCCCGCGGTCGCGATCACTGCTTATGCGAAAGAAGAGGATCGCGCGCGTGCGCTGTCGGCAGGTTTCCAGATCTATCTGGCAAAGCCGGTGGAACTGACTGAATTGATTTCGGTGGTCGCGCGGGCTGCGCGCCGGGATTTCTGAATTTTTCTTCTCTGTGCAACCTCTGTGTTCTCTGTGCCTCTGTGGTGCTTCGAACCATGGAAACCACAGAGACACAGAGGACACAGAGGTTGCACAGAGAAAGATGACGCTGACTCTCATTAACGACATTCAGATGGCTTACACCGATGCGGGCATCGGTCGTCCAGTCGTGCTCATTCACGGCTATCCCTTCAACCGTTCACTCTGGAATGAACAAGTCGCAGCGTTGAGTAGCAGTTATCGTGTCATTGCGCCGGACCTGCGTGGCTTTGGTGAAACTGATGCTTCCGATGGGCCTGCAACGATGAACCGCATGGCCCAGGACGTGGCCCAATTGATGGACCACCTCGAGATTCCACAGGCTGTGATTGGCGGATTGTCGATGGGCGGCTATGTTGCCCTCGCATTTTACAAACAGTTTCCATCACGCGTGCGCGCACTCATCCTGGCTGATACGCGCGCGCAGGCCGACACGGAAGAAGCAAAACAAACCCGCGCCCAACAAGCAGAAAAGGCGCTCTCGGAAGGCATGGCCGGAATCGCCGATGCCATGTTGCCAAAGTTGCTCACACCCGAAACCGTGAGCAAACGTCCGGAAATTGTGAAGCGTGTCCGCGACATGATGTTGACATCCAAACCTGAAGGCGCCGCGGCTGCGTTACGCGGAATGGCAGAACGCGAAGATCAAACGCAGTTCCTTTCGCAGATCTCATCACCAACCTTGATTCTCGTCGGAGCTGAAGACGCGATCACTCCTGTCATTGATAGTGAAAAAATGCATCATGCGATCAGAGGCTCGCGTTTAGTTGTACTGGAAAACGCCGGGCATGTTTCCAACCTGGAACGGACTGATCAGTTCAACGAAGCGTTGCTGGAATTTATGAGAGACTCCGTCTGAGATGTCCAGCCACAAGAAATTTATTATTGAAGAGCGCGTGCGTTGGGGTGATGTCGATGCGGCGCGCATCATTTTCTACGGCGCTTACATTCACTTTTTCGAGTTTGCCGAGACGGAGCTCTTTCGTGAAGTTGGTCTTCACTACGGAGTGATGTTCGACGATCTGAAGATTTGGTTGCCGCGCGTGCATCTCGAATGTGACTTCCATCGTGCCGCGCGGCTGGATGATCTTTTAGAGGTAAGTGTTTACGTCGGCCGTATCGGTAACAAATCGATGAGATTGAATTTTGAAGTGCGTCGACAGGGAAGCGAAGAGTTGATCGCAACTGCACATTTTGTGATGGCCGCTGTCAACCAGAGTACGTTTGAAACTGTTCCCATTCCTTCAGAGATACGTGAGAAGTTAGCGCCGTACACCGCAAACTAATGACTGCTCTTTCCGACAACCCTAAGCTTTCCGGCCTCGACGAAAAATTGATCGATCGAGATCCTATCAGGCAGTTTCAAACGTGGCTCAACGATGCCATCGAGGCCAAACTGCCACTGCCGGAAGCGATGACGCTGGCAACAGCGACACCTGATGGCCGGCCCTCCGCGCGCATGGTTTTACTCAAGCAGGTGGACCACGACGGCTTTGTGTTTTTTACTAACTATCGCAGCGCCAAAGCGGCCCAACTGGATGCGAATCCTTACGCGGCTTTGGTCTTTTACTGGGCACCACTTGACCGTCAGGTGCGTGTCGAAGGCAGTGTCGCGAGAACCTCGGCGCAGGAGTCACGTGATTACTTTCAAACTCGCCCGCGCGAGAGTCAGATTGGGGCGTGGGCATCGTCGCAAAGCGAAGTCATATCGGGCCGCGATGTGCTCGAGCAACGCGCGCAGGAGTTAGAGACTTTGTATTGCGACCGTGATATCGATTGCCCCGAACACTGGGGCGGCTACCGTTTGAAACCTGAACGAATTGAGTTTTGG
Source organism: Acidobacteriota bacterium (assembly GCA_046730815.1). GTDB lineage: Bacteria > Acidobacteriota > Blastocatellia > Pyrinomonadales > Pyrinomonadaceae > PSRF01. The sequence goes on along the minus strand of JBKPJS010000230.1, from coordinate 561 downwards.
ACGAGCCGAGTGGGACGTCTGCACGATAGGATCCTGTATGAGCTACAGCCGGATGGCTCCTGGACCATCCGCCGCCTCGCCCCGTAATTAAGCCGCAGCCCACATTCAAAAGAGGCGAGAGAAGAAGCGGATCCCCACAATTCTCATGTGGCCGCCCTCACGAATCACGGCGTAGTCGCCGATCTGGTAATACTCTTCATGCAGCCCAAGAACTCTTCCCCTGCTGTAAGCAGTGAGCGGTTTGACTAGGCGCTGAGGTAATTCGATCTTTTTCGCTAAATCAATTTTGAACTGGTGGATACGTTCGGCAACGTTAGGATACCGGCTGGCGAGTTGATTCAGGTGCGCCCGGAAATCAGCCGCATCACGCTGGAGTTGGACCACGTAAGCAGCAAAATCTTCGGATGCGCCGGGCGGCTTCCGTTCGAAGATTGCTTTCATAGCCGGTGGAAAAAACAACGCCTCTTCCTCTTCGTTGTTCGGACTTGCCAGCGGCAACATCAGATAAAGGATCTGCATGCGACTTTTGAAAGCATCGATCAGCGTTGCGTTATCAATGTG
>JBKPJS010000229.1:0-11703 GCA_046730815.1 Acidobacteriota bacterium | reverse complement strand
AGCAGCGTTGCTGCTCGGTCTCACGTTGTTCATCTCGACTGTACTGCATTTCGCACGAACAGGCGGGGGCACTTTGGCGCCTTGGGATCCGCCGCGCGTACTCGTGGTGCGTGGCGTTTACCGTTACGTTCGCAACCCGATGATTAGTGGGGTACTGTTTGTTCTACTTGCTGAGGCGCTGCTGACAGGTTCTCGTCGTATGCTTGTTTGGTTTGTTTTGTTCGTCGTCATTAATACCGTCTACATCCCTTTGCTCGAGGAGGCTGGACTCGCGAAGCGATTCGGCGAGCGATATCGACTGTACAAAGAAAATGTGCCGCGATGGATACCACGACTGACGGCGTGGGTTCCTCCGTGGGACGCCGCAAATGAAGGTTGAAAGCTTGCTACGCCCATGAGATCAGATCACAATTGCTCGTCCCTTTACACGGTTGCCATGGAAATAAAAAGATTTAGGCTTCTATTAATATCGGCGCTGTTTCTGTGCAGCGTTTCAACCGCGTCCGCTCAAGCCATCAAACTGAGCGTTGACGCATCTCAGGCTTCACGAAACATACTCCACACCACACTCACTATTCCCGTTCGACCAGGACCGCTGACTCTGTTTTATCCGAAGTGGATTCCAGGCGAACACACTCCCACGGGTCCAATCAACGACCTCGTTGGCTTCAAGTTAAGCGCGAATGGTAAAGCGATCGCGTGGCGGCGCGACGAAGTCGAGATGTTTGCTTTTCACTGTGAAGTGCCTCCGGGAGTTAATGAGCTCGAAGTCTCGTTCGACAACGCTTCTGAACCGGAAACGACGATGAGCGCAAAGCTCGCGCGCATCAAGTGGAACAGACTGGTTGTGTACCCACAAGGAATGAACAGCGACAACGTGCGCGTAACAGCCTCACTGCTGTTGCCGGTTGGATGGAAGTTTGCGAGCGCGTTGCCCGTGTTGAGTGAGAACAAGAATGAATTTCAGTTCAAGGAAGTTTCACTAACGGAGCTGGTTGATTCTCCAGCGATCATCGGCGAGAACTTTCGCAAGTTCGTCCTAACGTCGACAGGTATCATGCATGAAATTGACGCTATGGCTGATACTCCTGCGGCGCTCGAGATGAAGCCGGAGACGTCGACCGCCCTAAAGAACCTGGTGCCGGAGGCTTACGCGTTGTTTGGCGCGCGACACTACAGGAGCTACAGATTCCTGCTCACGTTGAGCGATCATGGTGGCAGCGAAGGCCTGGAGCATCATGAATCGAGTGAGGATGGAGTCGGCGAGAAGGCGTTCACCGAGGAACTCGAGTTACTGGATTTTGCCGACTTGATGGGCCATGAGTACGTGCACTCGTGGAACGGCAAGTACCGCCGTCCCGCCGGGCTCGCGACCCCTGATTTTGAGCAACCGATGAAGGGCGAGTTGCTGTGGGTTTACGAGGGGTTGACTGAGTATCTCGGACGTGTGTTGCCGGCGCGCAGCGGATTGTGGACTGCGGACGATTTCCGCGAAACGTTAGCTGCCGTGGCCGCAGAGTTTGAGACGCAGGCGGGCCGGCAATGGCGTCCCCTTGTAGACACTGCGGTTGCAGTGCAACTGACCTACTCTTCGCCGCGAGCGTGGAGGAATTACCGGCGGCGCGTTGACTATTACGATGAAGGCTCGCTGATTTGGCTCGAAGCCGATGTGCTGATCAGACAACGCAGCGGTGGCAAACTCTCGCTCGACGATTTTTGTCGCCGGTTTCATGGCGGACAAGATACGCCGCCCGCAGTTAAGTCTTACACATTCGACGACATCGTGAATACACTTAATGAAGTTACACCTTACGACTGGCGTGGTTTCTTGCGGGAACGAGTCTATCAGCTTGCGCCTCACGCACCGCTTGCCGGGATCACAAACGGTGGTTGGAAGCTTGTCTACACGGACAAACCGAATACGCAGATTCGTGTGGCAGACCATGCGCGCAAGAGTATCGATCTTTCGTATTCAATCGGAGCGATGTTGAAGGAAGACGGTAGCGTTATCGATGTGAATCCAAATCTCGAAGCAGCAAAAGCAGGACTCGCTCCGGGAATGAAGATTGTCACGGTGAACGGCCGAACATGGTCCAGCGACGTACTTCACGAAGCGATCACGGCAGCAAAAGATACCACGACACCGATAGAATTAGTTGTCGAAAACGGCAGTTTTGTCGGCGTACACAAATTGAACTATCACGGGGGCGAACGCTACCCGCATCTCGAGCGCGATGCGACGAAACCAGATTTGATTGCAGAAATAATCAAATCGCGGCGAGTGGTGACAAGGAAGCAATAGACACATTTCAGGATTAACAGGATGTCACGCCTTAGTCTATGGAACTTCCGTTAACCCCATTAGAATTTGCGCGCCGCACCCGTAAGTTGTATCCGGAGCGCGAAGCGGTGGTGGATGGCGATTTACGCCTGACTTACGCGGCATTCTTCGAGCGCTGTGATCGCTGGTCCATTGCTTTGCGGTCGCTTGGAGTGAAGCAAGGCGATCGCGTTGCCTACATCGCTCCCAATACTCACGCGATGCTCGAGTCGTTTTATGCTGTTCCCCAGATTGGCGCCGTCCTTGTACCTCTTAATTACAGGTTAATCGCCGACGACTTCGCGTATCTAATCAACCATAGCGGCGCTCGTGTCGTCTGCGTGCACTCCGATTATCTCGATTGCATAGATGAGATTCGTCCGGAACTACCGAACGTGACATCGTTCGTTGCTCTCGAAGGCAGAAAGGCCGGCTGGCTCGATTACGAAGCGCTGCTCGCGAATGCCGATAGCCCGCTGGAACCACCGCAAATTAACGAAACCGATCTGCTGACGATCAACTACACCAGCGGCACAACGTCAAAACCCAAAGGAGTCATGATTACGCATCGGAACGCGTATATGAACGTTGTGGGAACACTGATTCACCATCCGATGACGATGGCTGATCGTTATCTCTGGACGCTGCCAATGTTTCACGCTAACGGCTGGACGTTTGTATGGACCGTTACAGCCACCGGCGGCACACACATCTGTTTGAGAAAAGTCGATCCCGTCGCCGTCTTCAACAAAATCAAACGCGAATCCGTCACGATGCTCTGCGCTGCGCCTACCGTGTTGATTAGCATCGCCAATGGACCAGAGGAGCTCAGACGTGATACGCGGCCTGGCGTGCGAATCGTGACCGCGGGTGCTCCGCCGGCACCTACAACCATCGAGCGGATAGAAGGCGAGTTGGGATGGGTAATTACGCATGCATATGGTCTGACGGAGACTTCTCCCTTTATTACTATTTGCGAACCCAGACCTGAACACGAAGGTCTTTCCTGCGCGGACAAGTCTGTGGTGAAAGCGTGTCAGGGAGTTGAACTGCTGACCTCGGGTGAACTTCGCGTAGTTGACGAAGAGGGAAATGAAGTTCCGCACGATGGCAAGTCGCTCGGCGAAATAGTTGTCCGTGGTAACGCGGTGATGAAAGGTTATTACAACGATCCTGAGGCGACGTCGCGAGTTATTAGAGACGGCTGGTTTCATTCGGGCGATGCAGCGGTGGTCCACGAGAGCGGATATGTTGAAATTCGCGATCGGATGAAAGACGTAATTATTAGTGGAGGCGAAAATATTTCCTCAGTCGAAGTGGAAGGGGTTTTGCTGCGCCATCCAGCGGTACAGGAGGTTGCTATCGTGGGACTTCCGCACGAGCATTGGGGTGAGGCGCCGCAAGCCTTTGTTGTTCTGAAGACCGGCGCTCGCACCAGCGAAGAGGAACTACGAGAATTCGCTCGTAACAACCTCGCGCATTTTAAGGCTCCTCACGGCGTTACGTTCGTACCGGAGTTACCCAAGACTGCTACCGGGAAAGTGCAGAAATATGTACTCCGCGGACGACCAGCAATCGTGAAGCAGTAAAGCCACAAAGAGCACAAAAGGCACACAAAAGTGCCATTTTGTGCTTTCCGTGCTTTCTTGTAGCGGATGCAGAGCTTGCAACTTGGTCTATACATAAGGCATCATAGCCCCCGGTTAATCCTTCTCTCGCGCATCGACGGTGATGCGCCCCGCGCATAAAACGATTAGCGCTGGCGTTTGGATAGTTCGAGAGCAGGCTTGTTTCACACTTCGAAGCCGCTCTTGTGAGAGCATCCGAACCTGGTCCTTCGACCGCTACCGTTTCGCCGAAGTCCATCTGATTCGCAGCTTCTTTTCATTCCCAAAAAGGGGAAAGGTATATCTATGTCAACGAAACTCTATGTTGGAAACCTCGCTTTCCAAACCACCAGTCAGGAGCTGCAGGAATTGTTTACTCAGGCCGGAACGGTTGAATCAGCGAATGTCGTGGAAGACCGCGACACCGGACGCTCGAGAGGCTTTGCCTTCATCGAAATGTCTACTCAGGACGAAGCCAATTCAGCTATTGAGCAATTCAATGGCAAGGAAGTCGGTGGCCGCGCCCTGAAAGTCAACGAAGCTAAACCGCGCGAAAATCGGGGCGGTGGTGGCGGACGTGGCTTTGGTGGTAATCGCGGCGGTGGCTTTGGCGGCAATCGCGGTGGCGGCAACACTGGACGTCGCTCCTCTGAGCCGCGCTGGTAACAATCAGCACACCATTCAAGCGCACGGTCTCCGGGATGAGGATTCATCACGGAGATCGGCGTTTGGGTTTGCACACAACAAAAAAGGAAACTATGAATTTTTCTCAACTGGGATTAACGGACGCACAATTGCGAGTCTGCGAATCCCTCGGATACACAACTCCGACACCTATACAAAACAGAGCAATACCCGTGATTCTGAGCGGCGCTGATGTGATCGGCTGTGCTGAAACCGGCACTGGCAAGACTGCAGCTTTTCTCCTTCCAATCATTCAGAATCTGAGCGCGCAAAAACGTCCTGGCGTTCGCGTGCTTGTGCTTGCACCCACGCGCGAGCTGGCACTTCAGATTCAAAAGAACTACCGCGAGCTCAATCACGTGAAAACTAACGAGAGCGTTCTCGTTATCGGCGGCGCAAATATCAAAACGCAAATCACGGATTTGCGACGTAGAGCGACCGTAGTCATTGCTACACCGGGTCGCCTGCTCGACTTGACGGAGCGCGGCGCCATCAACCTGTCCACAATCGAAGTCCTGGTTCTTGACGAGGCCGATCGCATGCTCGACATGGGATTCCTGCCGGCAATCAGGCGAGTGCTCGCGATGTTGCCGACAAAACGACAGACGCTTTTATTCTCGGCGACGATGTCTTCGAGTATCGAGAGTCTGGCGCGCTCGACGATGAAACAACCAAAGCTGGTCGAAGTAAACACACGCGGTCACGCGGCGCAGATGGTTGAACAATCCGTATATTCAGTTTCTCAGGAGAACAAAACGGCGCTGTTGCTTGATCTGCTGGAACGAGAGCAGAAGGAAGAATCGCTGGAAAAGGTTCTGGTCTTCACGCGGACTCGACGAGGCTCTGAACGGCTGTCACACATTCTGAAAGCTCGCAATCACAGAGTGAATCGCATTCACGCCGATCGAAGTCAGCCACAACGCGAAGCAGCGTTGCGCGAATTTCGCGATGGCCGGGCGCGAGTGCTTGTGGCCACAGACATCGCGGCGCGTGGATTAGACGTCGACTCTGTCTCGCATGTTATCAATTACGACGTACCGGCTGTGCCGGAAGATTACGTGCATAGAGTTGGTCGCACCGGCAGAGCAGGTAAACAAGGGAGGGCGATTACGATCGTCACACCCGTCGACGAGTTGTCAATGCGGGCGATCGAACGATTGATTGGACAACCAGTAAAACGCATCGTGCCGGAAGGCTTTGGTGGTTTGCAATTTTCCTCGCCAGGCACAGGTAAGTCGTTCGCGCCTTTTGCCCGCAAGGCCACCGTCCGTTCATTTCGACCACGCGCACGATAGATTAAGAATCTCAGCTACAGGAAGCACAAAGCACAAAGGGCGTTCACAAAATTTTGCGCTTTTTGTGCTTCTTTGTGTCTTGAAAGCGTTTGCGGCAGCCTAGTGTCGCAGTTTTGTAATTTCGGCCCGGAACCGCTCTGTTCTCCGTCCCTTTGTGGTTAGATAGCATCCAAGAATGCCACGGGGGAACAAAGAGATAAAATGAAATTGGAAACACGTAGCGAGGATTTGCCGGCGACGAATAGGCGTAACGTTAACTGGGGCACTGCGATTTTCCTGATCGTCGCGCATCTTGCGGCAATCGCCGCATTATTTTTCTGGAGCTGGCCTGCGGTAATCTCCGCAGTGATCCTTTACTGGGTTGGCGGGAGTCTTGGAATCGGCATGGGGTATCACCGGCTGCTTACCCACCGCGGTTACAAGGTACCGAGACTGTTTGAATACTTTCTTGTGACCTGCGGCACGATGGCACTCGAAGGTGGACCAATTCAATGGGTAACCACGCATCGCATACATCACGCACACACGGATCGCGCGGGTGATCCGCACACGCCACGCGACGGAGGATTTTGGGCCCACATGGGTTGGATATTGTTTGGCACTGCACAGGATCACGATCAGGCCACCATCGAACGCTACGCACCCGACGTGCTGAAGGATCCGTATTATCGTTGGCTAAACAACTTCTACTTCGTACCCCTGATGGTGATAGGGATACTGCTCTTCGTCTTTGGCGGCTGGGGCGTATTGCTCTGGGGAGTTTTTCTCCGTCTGGTGCTCGCACTTCATGCAACGTGGCTCGTAAATTCGGCTACGCACCTTTGGGGAAAAACGAGATTTGAGACTGGCGACGATTCGCGCAATAGTTGGTGGGTGGCGCTGCTGACATTCGGCGAAGGCTGGCACAACAACCACCACGCTCATCCCACCTCCGCACGTCACGGGTTGCATTGGTACGAGATCGATTTGAACTGGTTAGGCATTCGCGCTTTGCAACTTCTCGGATTGGCCCATAGCATCAAGCGCCTTCGTTTCAATCACACCTCTTCCGCCTGGCAAGTCGTGCGCAGCCGCGTACGCGTTGCCAGGAGTAGCCCCTTGAGGAACGAAACTTAGTTTCTAAAAGCCACAAAGAAGCACAAAGGCACAAATAGTGTTCGCCAAGCTTTTTGTGCCTTTTGTGCTTCTCCGTGGCGATCTCGCAATCAAGCCATCTGACTCAGCGGTTGAATTCCTGGCTTAAGCGGGCCAATGCGAGCGCGCCGAGTGATAAACCGAAATCCCTCAAGGCAATATCGAAGTAACCGGGAATCATGAGCAGGTTAATGACTATTAATAGCAACCAGGCCGAGACTACGTAGGCGAAGATCTTCGGCTTGAAAGCGACGCCCAGCCCCGCAACGATCTCGATAACGCCGACGGCGAGCATGAAGTAGTGGCCGCGACCGCCGAGCATGTTGTTGACAAATGGCGGCAGGTATTGCTCCCAGTTGACCATCAGATTGAAAAATTTATCGAGCCCGAAAAGTATGGGCGCGACGGTAAAGCCCAGGCGCAGGATTTGGTAAGCCTGGTAGCTGGGCCGAGCGTCCGTTGCTACTTCCTCGTTGAAAGTTTCTATGCGAGCCGTTCGGTCAAATACGTGTTCCATCTTTTAAGTCTCCTCGGAAGATTTTGCTGGTTGGATAGTTCCTAAACCATCTATCCGGCACCAGCATACGCCTTAAATATAATAAGTCAAGAGCTATATTGACTTATTGTGTTTAATCGTGTGAACATTTATACTGCCGGTCGAGGAGGTGATGATGAAGGCTACGAAATTGGGTGAAAGATTTTTTGACAGCACTCGCGGCCGCATCGTTACTTTACTGCGCGGGGGTACAAAGACGGTTAACGCCCTGACCCGGGAGCTTGGACTAACAGACAACGCCGTTCGGGCACACTTACTTTCTCTTGAGCGAGATGGGCTGGTGAGGCAGAGCGGAGTGCAGCCAGGTCACCGCAAGCCACACTTTGCTTATGAACTGACGCCGGAGGCCGAGCACCTTTTTCCAAAAGCCTATGACGCCCTCTTTAATCAACTAGTTAACGTTCTGAAGGATCGCCTCTCCGCCAATGCCCTGGACCAGGTTCTCCGCGAGGTCGGACGTTCGATCGCGACACAGGATACCAGTTCTGATCGTGAGGGCACTTTAGAGCGTCGGGTGCAGAAAGCGTTGCAGGTGCTCGAGGGTCTGGGCGGGTCTGCCACGATCGAAAAGCATGGCAAACAATTTACTATTCGTAGCGGCAGTTGCCCACTGGCCCAGGCGGTTTCCAGCCATCCGGAGGTTTGCAAGCTGGTGGAAGAACTCGTTGCGAAAGTCGTTGGCACACCGGTGCGCGAACAGTGCGACAGGGAACACTACCCGCGCTGTCGCTTTGAGATAGATGGCGCTCGCCGCTCTTGATCTTTTATCGCCACAAACCCAAAAAGATAGAGACATTTGTGCGGTTTTGTACTAGAGAGTGAGGACGACGCGGAACCGCACCTTGCCGCTATGCATTTGCTCATAAGCTTCCGCTACGCGATCGAGCGGATATTTTTCGATCATCGGATGCACGCCGTTTAAGGCACTGAATTCCATTGTGTCCTGTGAATCCCTCGCAGTGCCCGAGTACCAGCCGGCCACCGTTCGCCTCCCACTGATCAGAGAAAACATGCTGATCGTTAGCGGCTCGGCTGGCGCCGCAGGCACGAGTAGTTTGCCACTGGGCGACAGTCCATCAACCAGTGCAGAAATCGCCGCAGCGTTCGGCGCAGTCGCCAGAATCACACGCGCGCCACCAAGCTTTTGCAACTCCGCCACCGGATCTTCGGCGACCGAATCGATGTAATGATGTGCACCCAGTTGTCGTGCGAGCGGTTCCTTATCATTTCCGCGATTGATTGCAACCGTCACGAAGCCCATTTGCCGCGCGTACTGAACTCCGAGGTGGCCCAGTCCACCGATGCCATGCACTGCGACAACTTCTCCTGCGCGCGCTCCGGAATTCCGCAGCGCGTTGTAGACCGTGACGCCCGCACACATGAATGGACCAGCCTCTTCCGCAGGCAATTCCTGCGGAATCGCGGCCAGCGCTGTGACCGGTGCAATCATGTACTCGGCATACCCTCCATCGAAGTCGAGACCGGTAACCTTCCGATTAACGCACATTGCGAAATCGCCGCGGCGGCACTGTTCGCACACAAAACAATGTCCACCATGCCAGCCGACACCCACTCGCTGCTCTTGCTTCCACGCGGTAACGTTATCGCCTACTGCATCGATGCGTCCGGCGACTTCATGACCAGGAATACGAGGGTACTGAAGTCCCGGCCAGAGACCTTCTTTGACAAGAGCGTCGCTATGGCAAATGCCGCATGCTTCAACTTTCACGCGGACTTGCCCGGCTTGCGGCTCAGCTATTTCTCGCTCTATCAATTCCCAGTCTCCCCCGGGTTTACTTATCTGCGCGGCTTTCATTTTCGTATTCATAAATGCTCCTATGGTGCTTTACGTCTGGCTTTCTGGGATAATCATTCCTTCCAACAATGCAGTTTATTTCTGGTCCACTCGTATTATGCAGCGAGCGGCTCCGCTCCGCATCTCGAGCTGAGCGAGAAGGAGGAAGAGGATGGTATCTGAAACAAGAGTTTATGATCGTTCTCCCGTCGATTGGGCGTTGCTGATTGCGCGCATCATCGTTGGTAGTGTGTTTATGGTCCACGGCGCACAAAAACTTTTTGGAGCTTTCGGTGGCCCAGGGTTGTCGGCAGTAGTCCAGGGAATGGGACCGATTGGTTACTTAGTCACCATTGGTGAGTTCTTCGGAGGCTTGGGACTGATCGTCGGGTTCTTGTCGCGCTTTTCTGCGGCGTCAATCATAGTCATCATGCTCGGCGCAATCGGAATGGTTCACAGCAAAATCGGCTTCTTTATGAATTGGGCCGGCAAGCAGCCGGGCGAGGGATTCGAGTATCACCTGCTGGCTATCGCAGTCCTGCTCACGATCCTCATCGCCGGACCGGGACGCTTCGCACTTGGACGCTACTTGCCGCTGCCTAAAACTGCGGCGCTGGAATGAGCCACAAAGCACAAAAGCGCAAAAAGTTTTGGAGATCGCGATGCGTGCCGAACAAATCACCGAACCTGTTGCTTACCACGGTGAGGGGCCAGTCTGGTCAGAGCGTTGGGGTGGTTTGTGTTGGCTGGACATGTTGGCCGGTGACGTCTTATCGCTAACAGATGATGGTGATTTTAAGCGTCGCCACATTGCTGACGTTGTCGCAGCCATTCGACCGCGTACTCGAGGCGGAGCGGTCATCGGCATACAGCGAGGTTTCGCGCTGGAGGATGCTGATGGGACGCTCACTCGGTTGGGTGAATTGTGGACTGACGAGCAGGTTCGTATGAACGAGGGCGGCTGTGATCCCGACGGCCGTTTCTACTGCGGATCGATGTCGCGGGATAAACGATCGGGCGCAGGAACGTTGTACCGCCTCGACGCGGATCGGTCCGTGAGTGTGGTGTTGCCTAACGTCACCATCTCGAATGGACTTGAATGGAGTCCGGATGGATCTCTCGCTTACTACAACGATACCGCAACTTACTCTGTCTCAGTTTTTGACTATGATGCCGAGGCTGGATTGATCAATCGGCGCGTGTTCGTTGATCTCGAAAGCAAACGTCCGGACGGTTTGACTGTCGACGAGCAGGGCGGCGTTTGGATTGCCCTCTCCAATGGCAGTGCGGTGAGGCGCTACACTTCGGCTGGAATGCTGGACGAAGTGATCGAGATGCCGGTAAAAAAGGTGACTGCCTGCGCGTTTGGTGGTCCAAATCTTGATCAATTGTTCATCACCACTTCGCGAGAAGGCATTGAGCCGGGCACAGATCCGCTCGCCGGATCTTTGTTCCGAGCGCTCGCCGGCGTGCGAGGGTTTCCGGTTCGTGAGTTCGCGGGCTGAGATTAGAACAACCTGAGGGTGACACCTAAGTTCGGCTCGACTGGACGTAGAAGGCGCTCATCGTCAACCTTCGCATCATTAACATCGTAGCTAACCGCATGGCTGATCATTTCCTGCGCGGGGAAGGGAACGAGCAGGTCTTTCAAGTCCGCGGATCTGCAATCCTCGTTGAGCCATAGATCGTATGAAGTGCTGTCCAGGATGACGGGCATGCGATGATGGATCTCTGACAATAATTCATTCGCCGTCGTGGTAATGATCGCGCAGGACGTGATCAAACGGTCACTGCTTTGCCAGCGGTCCCAGATGCCGGCAAAGGCGAAAGGTGAGCTGTCCTTCATCTGAAAGTAATAGGGCTGAGAAATCTTGCCATGCCTCTCCCATTCATAAAAACCATCCGCGGGGATCAGGCATCGTCTCCTTTGAAATGAATCGCTGAAGCTCGCCTTTTCCTCGATGGTCTCGACACGCGCGTTGATGATCCCTTTGGCCTCTTTGCTCCAGTACGGAATCAGGCCCCATTGAAGAAACGTGGCTTCTCGTTCCGAGCCGCGTTGCAAGATGGCCAGAACATCCTGGCTGGGCGCGATGTTGTATCGTGGAATCAGGTTTTGCGGATCGTAGTCAGTAATACGATCAAACCTGATCCGATTAGGTGTTTTTAGAGTAAATCGGCCGCACATTGGTCATTCGAAATTACGCCATTAGGGTTTGATTGCACAAGTAAAGCCACTATCCACAGATTACGCAGATAACTCTGTGTAATCTGTGGACGGCTTTTGTGGCTTTACAGTTTGTGAAGCACAA
>JBKPJS010000228.1:0-7361 GCA_046730815.1 Acidobacteriota bacterium | reverse complement strand
ACGAATTGAGTGTCGTCGGCAGCGTCAGATGTGTATAAGAGACAGAAACAGGGGAGTGCCAAACAAATCGGTAGTCTGAGTATTAATCCGTTCAAAACCAAACCCTTCATATAAACGGATCGCGCGATTAAGAAATGGTGTAGTACTGAGCGTCAAACGTTTATAGCCCTCGTCTACAGCAAATTTCTCAACGTGCCTTAGGAGTTCTTCGCCAATTCGCTTACCTCTTGCCTCAGGCACTATACCCATTCCCCGAATATACAAGCTGTCATTTTTCGCAACTGCCGCCACGGTGCCTACAATTTGATCATCAAGTAGAGCGACCCACATCGGGCCTTCAGACATTCGTTTGGCAACCTCACCTCTCGTGATCGCAGTCGCCTTATAGCCTTCGCGTGTGTAGAGCGAACGGTATTCGGTAAAGGCAGCTTCGAGTAGGTTGCTGATAGCTGAAGCTTCGTCAATGTTCGCCAGCCTGATCTGAGTGCGATAGTTAGCTTGAGTACGTTCTACAAAACTTTTCAAGTACGGCGGCAGCTGCGAAGACGGCGAGAGACGTGGATCGGCGACAGGGTTTTGCGCTACGACCTTCAACGGCACTTCGCCGGCCCACGTCGGCAAGAGATAGTCGACATCATCGTCAAGCGGCGGCCCGCTCCGAACTTTCGCGGAAGCCTCCTCCAGCGGCAATCGCAGGACTAATGTCTTTCTTAGTTCGCTCTCATTAGGTTCGCGAACGTCATTCCATCGCTGAGGAAGGACATGATCCGAAAAGGCGCGCAATGCTCGCATCTTTTCTTCGGGGTCTTCGACGACCGACGCCGTGCCGAAGACCATAACGGATCTGTAGTTCATCGAATGATGAAAAGCGCTGCGAGCAAGTACCAAACCATCGACGAGTGTCACCGTTATGCATACTTCGATACCGCCGGCGAGCGCGCGCAAGGTTCTGCTGGCGGCAGAGCCGTGAATAAAAAGCGTGTCGTCCAGCCGGCCGTAGGCGGTTGGTATCACAAATGGCCTTTGGTCGATGCTGAATCCGAGGTGACAGACAAATCCTTCGTCGAGAATCTCATAAATCCTCTGGCGCTCGAAGACACCACGCTTTGGTAATCTCTTCAACGTCGTGCGCGCAGTCGGAGTAATCGTATTCGACGCCATGCATGGGATAGCATAGAAGAAAATTGGCCTGCCACAATAGCCACTTTTATGAAATAATTGCAGGCCAATTCAAATATGGATATTGCTTTTCGACTAGACGATAAGAATCCGCGCTTCCTGCGCCGCCAGCTTTACCACGAGATGCGGGAGGCTATTCTTTGTGGCCGCTTATCTGCGGGCGCGCGCATTCCTTCGACGAGAGGCTTGGCGCAGTCACTCGGCATCTCTCGCACGACGGTGACTGAATGCTATGAAGATTTGATTAGTGAAGGATATCTCTATGGCAGGATTGGTGCTGGCACGTTCGTCTGCGATCAACTACCTGAGCATCTCCTGCGCGCGGCGCCGTCGAAATCCGTCGCCACCACCAAGTCGGTACCGCGAGCAGTACGTCTTTCTGCATACGGCAAACGCGTTGCGGCGGTGACTGTCGATAACGATCTTGACAGCAAGGCCCGTATTAACTTCAAGCACTGGCGACCTGCCTTCGATCACCTGCCGCTGCGCGTCTGGCGGCGATTAATGGCGAGACATGCGCGTGCCGGCGAGTCAAGAAATTTCGACTATAGCGGCGATGTCCGCGGTTATAAGCGGCTGCGCGAAGCGATCGCCAAATATATCGCGACGTCCCGCGCGGTCCGGTGCGACGCATCGCAAGTGTTCATTTGTGCCGGCGCTCAACGCGCAATGGATTTGATAACGCGCGTCCTAGTCGATCCTGACGACGAAATTGCGTTCGAAGATCCTGGTTATCTCGGTGCTCGCAACATTTTTACGGCGCAGGGAGCGAAGCTTTTGACGGTGCCCGTGGATGAATCAGGAATCAACGTGCGTCAGCTTAGAAAGAAATCCAGTGTCAAAACCAGATTCGTGTATGTGTCGCCGTCGCATCAATTTCCCAGTGGAGTTCTACTCTCGCTTACACGCCGTCTCGAGTTGCTGGCGTGGGCGAACGAGCAAAACGCGTTTGTAATAGAGGACGATTACGACAGCGAATATCGCTTTGGCGGACGCCCTGTACCGGCTCTGCAGGGTCTTGATCAGGGTGAACGTGTGATTTACGTCGGGACTTTTTCGAAGGTTTTGTTTCCGTCCTTGCGCTTGGGATTCATGGTGCTTCCCCAATCGCTCGTTCATCCGATCGCACGAGCGAAATGGCTGACGGATCGTCAATCGCCCTTGATCGAGCAGTGCGCCTTAGCTGACTTTATCAATGAAGGCCATCTCGAACGGCACATTCGCCGAATGAGGACACTCTATGCACAAAGACGGCAGGCGCTCGTTAACGCCTTCGACAAATACCTGAATGGTCGCTTTACGATGCTAGGCGATGATGCAGGTATGCACCTGATGGTCAGGTTCACAACACAACTTAGTGAGCAGGAATTAATTGATCGGGCTGCGACACGCGGTGTGGAGTTAACCAGCGCGCGGGAATATTACGTCGATACTCCATACAACAACGAGTTCATTTTCGGTTATTCGAATTTGACAGAACGTCAGATTCGGATGGGAGTGCAAAAAGTTTCTGAGGTTTTGCTGTGACATGCCTTGATTGAGTTCTGCCCAGAGGCAGCGCCTGAAGAACTATGAATGATGAAGCATTAACAGTAGCTTGTAGATTAACAACCGCAGAATTACAGGAACGCAGGCGCTCGGTCCTGGATGCGGTGCGAAATGCGGTTGAGGAAACTGTCGAACTCCAAAATGGCTTTCGTAGGCGCCGGGCAGTTCAGTAAGCTCCTTCTCGAAGTTCTGAAAACAAAGCCCAACGTCGAGCCACCGCTCGTACTCGCGGAATAAAGCCCGCGCCTGGTTGATCTCTAGCTCCGTATTAGCTTGGACAATCTTCATTTTCACGTTTGTTGGCGATTAGCGAGCGGAGCCGAGGAACCGCGCGTCTGCGGCGGCACTTTGGTCGCCGCGCAATCGCGATTCAAGTTCTCTTCGACTTTGACGCTGCTGAAAAAGATTAAAATAGAGCGAAATCGAGTTGTTTGAAAACGTCCAATTTCAGCAAATCCAAGTGGTCCACCTCATCGGTCGGTTAGGATCGAAGAGGTGTTGAAGCAGAAGACTGTACGCGACGTTGACGTGTGCGGAATCGGCGAACCTTTTCCAGATTGCCGCAATCCTGCATGTGGCACCACTGGCGACTTCTGTTCTTGCTTGTATCTTCAAACAGCCAACCACATTCTTCGCCTCCACATTCCCGCAATCGGGATAAATCGCCGCCAGTTAGATACTCAGCGCCGGAGTGAGCTATTGACCATAACATTCGATCGAGTGCAGTTGGAGAGCCCACCCAGTTCCACTCAAATCGATCGCCTGCACGAGTCAGCTTTTCATTGGTTCGCGCTCGCTGAAGTTCGCCATTCACTGTGTCAAGATCAACGGTCTGAGGTTGTCGGCGCATTAACACTGCTTTAAAAATGCGATATAGCGCTTCTCGCAATGCTATTGCACGCTCAAACACCTTCCGTACTTCGGTGGCTTTGCGCCTGCCTTGCTCAATTAGACGTCGACTCTCGCGGATTGTGAGAACGCCGGCATGCTCGCTCCACTCGACCAGGTCGAAATAGTTTCCGAGTTTATCGCCGAGCACATTATTTTTTGGTGAATTATCTTGCGGCGAATAACTTCCCCGACCATCGACAGTATTTACAAAGTCGAGGCACAGTTGACCACCCACCAGTCTCATGTTCGCAGCGGATGATTGAAACACTTTCATAATCCATTCTCAATTGTGTAACCAGGGAAACCGCATTGACAGGTTACTACGACGCACCTACTATGTAACTATCATTAGCTATCTTAGCTGGTTACCAGGTCAGAGATCAATTTGCGCTCACTGCGACCTACAGAACTAGCTCTCTTTTTAAGGACAAAATGCTTTCGAACGGAAATTCTAAGCACACGGGAAGCGATAACCTGCTGTTAACGGTTTTTGCATTCGCGTGCATCTATCTCGTTTGGGGCTCAACGTATTTGGCGATCCGGTACGCGGTGGAAACCATTCCGCCGCTCTTCGTTGCCGGATTCAGGCATCTGATTGCCGGTAGCCTGCTGTTTGGATGGTGCTGGTGGCAAGGATTACGTCCTACCAGACAACAATGGCTCGCGAGCATCGTGTTGGCCGTACTATTTTTCCTGATCGGTCATGGCACATTACATTGGGCGCAGCAAACACTTCCCTCGGGCGTCGCTGCGCTCTTAATAGCGACCGAACCGATTTTCATTGCGATCATCGTTTCGGCCACTCATCGCTCCCGGATCACTCCATTGCTGTTGTCAGGTCTGTTGCTTGGATTATTAGGTGTCGGCTTTATTATCGGCGCCGAGGTTAGAACCGGCAGCTCCGATCTGCTCCGATCATTGGCAGTTTTGATCAGCGCCGCCTCCTGGTCCATAGGCGTAATTTATTCTCGGAGCGGAAAGCTCCATCCTGACCCGCGGATGTCAGCGGCAATGTCACTGGTGGCAGGTTCAGTGATGCTGTTAATCGGTGGGATGATTACCGGAGAACGAGCGCAACTTTACCCGAGTCTAATTTCGCTAAGATCGTTTCTGTCCCTCATCTATTTGGCAGTAGCAGGCTCGCTGGTTGCTTACTCGGCTTATTTTTGGTTGTTAAGCCGCTTCCCACCGACACTCATCGCAACTCATACATACGTTAACCCACTTGTAGCGGTCGTTCTTGGTTGGGCGATTGGCGGAGAAGTCCTGACAGTTCGATTCCTATTTGGAGGTCTGCTCGTTATCGCCGCGATCGCGTTGGTGGGCCGAGCGAATTCTCGCAAGCCAACGGCAGCACGGTCCGCAAGCGACTATGAAATAGAATCGGCTTAAGACACTGCGAAGAATGTATTAGCGTCGCAAGCGATTCGAGTTTTTTGGTGATTATGAGATTCCTACACTCGGACCAATTTAGAACTGCGCATTTTGTAGTTCTTTAACCTTGAACGAATGTTTCTCAGGACCACGATGCGGACAAACTGCCACAAACTTGACACAACAAGAACGATCGAAGAGATCGAATCTAGCGGGCTTCTCATTGATATAGTTGCGGTTATTGGAGACGCAAACCTCCGACCCACTGGGTTTGCAGAGTAGGTCTGCTGCTTTTGGTCCAATGTGCAAGTCGTTGACGTGGGTTATGAGCCGAGCAGGACTCGAACCTGCGACCCACTGGTTAAAAGCCAGTTGCTCTACCAACTGAGCTATCGGCCCATCTACATGCGTAGAGCACGCTGGGCGTGCTCTTTTGTTCGCGAGGAACTGGAGGGCATTCTACCGAACGCATACAGGATTGTCCAAAACGTGGACAGGATTGCAGGATTTCAGGATGTTCAAGATTGGATTCGGATCTTGTCAATTATGTGAATCCTGTCCAAAGAGTACTTTCATGGCCGCTTATATTCTTATTGTTTATCGCGGAGCCAGCCGCCCAGTGCGGAATCGTGAACGATGATCGTCTGCGAGCGTTCGGGGCCGGTGGAGACGAGTCCTATTTCGACGCCGATCTGTTGTGAGAGAAAGTCGACATAGCGACGCGCGTTCACTGGGAGCGAACTCATCTCGGTCATGCCCAACGTCGAACTCTGCCAGCCGGGCAACGTCGCGTAGACGGGTTCAATGCGTCTTAGATCCTGCGAAACTGCGGGCAACGATTCACACAACCGGCCGTCGAGTTTGTAGCCAGTGCAGACCTTGATCTCGTCGAGCGTGTCGAGCACGTCGAGTTTTGTTAACGCAACCGAGGTGAAGCCATTGATCTCCGCGGCGTAACGTGTGGCGAATGAATCAAACCAGCCGCAACGACGCGGCCGTCCGGTTGAAGCGCCATACTCGCGACCACGTTCACGAATCAACTGGCCCAACTCCGCTTCACCTTCCAGCATTTCAGTCGGAAACGGACCCTCGCCCACGCGCGTCGTGTAAGTGCGCACGATGCCCAGGACGCCGTTTAGTCGATTGGGGGCCAAGCCGGTGCCGATGATCGCGCCACCCGCAACCGTAGTTGAAGAAGTAACAAACGGATAAGTGCCATGGTCCACGTCGAGCAACGTGGCCTGTGCGCCTTCGAGAAGTATCGAACGTCCTTCTGTCGCTGCGACATTGAGGTAGTGTGTGGTGTCGGCGATGAATGGGCCAAGACGTTCCGTCAACACCGACATCTCTTTGAAGATCTCATCGGCGCTTAAACGCTCGCCACCGTACGCTTCGATAATACGATTCGCGTCTTCCAGGTTTCGCTCGATACGAGAACGGAGCACGTCCGGAACGAGCGCGTCTGAGGTTCGAATTCCACGACGGCCAGCCTTGTCTTCGTACGCGGGGCCGATGCCTCGCAAAGTAGTGCCGACTTTTTCGTTGCCGAGTCGCTCCTCGCTGGTGTGGTCCAAAGCGCGGTGATACGGAAGGATCAGGTGCGCGCGTGAGCTGATCTTTACGCGCTCGGGTGAGACTTCGATGCCTTGCTGTGTGAGACGATCCGCTTCGACGAAGAACGCCTTGGGATCGATGACCATGCCGTTGCCGAGCACGCAGGTCTTGCCCCGGTGCACGATTCCTGACGGCAGCAAGTGCAGCACAAACGATTGGTCGCCGACCTGGACTGAGTGGCCGGCGTTGTGGCCGCCCTGGTAGCGAGCAACGATGTCGAACCGCTCCGCGAGCAGATCGACGATCTTGCCCTTACCTTCATCGCCCCATTGAGCGCCGATGACTGCGATTACTCTTGACATAAACCGCGGATTAAACAGATCAGGAAACGGATTAGAACGGATCAGAATTGAGCCATTTCCTCGTACAACTCAACGTACTTTTTGGCGGCAGCCTCCCAGGAATTATCGACTAACATTCCGTTGTGCTGAATCTTTTGCCACTGCTCGGGCCGGGCATAAAAGTAAAGGGCTTCGCGTATTTTTTCAAGCAAAGCGCCACCTTCATATGGGCCAAACTTGAAACCGGTGCCCGTGCCACTGCCGGGATTAAACTGCTCGACCGTGTCGTCCAGACCGCCCGTCGCGCGCACAACCGGTACGGTGCCGTATCTCATACTGTACATCTGATTCAAGCCGCACGGTTCATACAGAGAAGGCATTAGGAACATATCGGCGCCTGCCTCGATCTGGTGGGCCAGCGGCTCGCCTGCATAGCCTTTGTAAATACCTACCTGCTGAGGCGCAGCATCGTGC
>JBKPJS010000227.1:0-11114 GCA_046730815.1 Acidobacteriota bacterium | reverse complement strand
GCGTTTACTACTATTCGAGTCCCCGCGCAGGCCGGCGACCGGCCAACAGTAAAGGAGATCCCTCTTAAATGACTTACACGGTAAAGCCGGGCGATACGCTCTCAAAAATCGCGATGCGCAATGGCGTATCATTACCACAGTTACTGCAAGCGAATCCCCAAATATCGGATCCGAATAAGATCAAGGTG
Organism: Acidobacteriota bacterium; assembly: GCA_046730815.1. GTDB lineage: Bacteria > Acidobacteriota > Blastocatellia > Pyrinomonadales > Pyrinomonadaceae > PSRF01. The sequence goes on along the minus strand of JBKPJS010000227.1, from coordinate 10,926 downwards.
GGCGACGTTATCAACGTGCCCGATAGCTCAGTTACGACTGAGAATACGCAACCGCTTCCTTCCAATGTCCCCGCTGCCGCGGCGGCAGCAGCCGGGGCCTTAGGACAAGCTTTAGCAGATGCGCTCGGAGCCCTTTCCGCGAAGTATGAAACGGGTGGCAAAGGACCAGGCACAGTCTCGACTGGAGCCGGAGATTTCGGCGGTGTTTCTTACGGGTCGTATCAGATGGCCTCGAAGATGGGCGTCCCGACGCGTTTTGTAACGCAGCCGGGATTCCCCTGGCTTCAGGACTTCGCGAACCTCGTTGCCGGGACAGCGCAGTTCACGGCGGTCTGGAAGCGAATAGCGGCCCAGCAAACTGATGCTTTCCAAAGAGCGCAGCACGCTTACATTAAGAAAACGCATTACGACGTGCTCGCTGCGAAGATACTCAGTGACGATAACCTTGACGTGAACACCAGAAGCCGCGCTTTGCAAGACGTGGTTTGGTCCACTGCCGTGCAGCATGGTGGTGCAACTCCGATCGTGCATCGCGCGTGTACCACTCTGAGCTGCAAGCAGGCTGATCCCGACTACGATAAACAACTGATATGCGCCATCTACGCCGAACGCGGACGAAGGAAGCCCGACGGCAATTTGGCATACTTCTCCAAGAGCTCGGCGAGCGTGCAGACAGGCGTAGCGAATAGATTTAAAAATGAATTGCAGGACGCCCTGGCCATGCTCGCAAAAGAAGTCTAAATCCGCTCAAAACATGCCAGACGAAACCGAGAAGCTTACCGTTGAGGTCAACGATAAAGAGGCCGTGACTGCGCTTCTTTATTCCGCCGTGAAAAAGATCCGCGCCGGGTTAACGGTGCTCCTGGGCCACGGCGCAGGCGCCGACCAGACGAGTGGTTTTATGCGCATGTTCGCAAAGGGACTCGCAGCGCGTGGTCTTGATGTGATGACTTTCAACTTTATCTACATGGAGCAAGGGCGCTCTGTGCCGGATCAGAAGCCGAAGTTGGAAGCCTGCTTTCGTGCAGTTGTCGAAGCGGCACTCAAGCACAAAATCCTGAAGAACAATCGATTGGTTGTCGGCGGGAAGTCAATGGGTGGACGGATTGCGTCCCAAGTGGTCGCGAGTGAAGCGGATAGTGAGGTCGCAGGTCTGGTGTTTCTTGGCTATCCACTTCACCCGCCGGGTCAATCGACAAAACTTCGAGTTGAACATTTGGAACATGTGCAGAGGCCGATGTTGTTTGTCCAGGGCACGCGCGATGCGCTCGGCACACCGGAAGAGATTCAACCTTTCATCAAAGATCTCCGTCCCGCCGCAAAGATCTATGCGATCGAGGGCGGCGATCATTCTTTCAAGGCCCCGAAAAAATTTGGCTTGCCACAAGAGCAGATTTACGAAGGCGCGATGGACGAAATCGATCGCTGGGTCAGAGCCATCTAGGCCGCAAAAAGGCACATAAGTCACATAAAAAAGAACCGTATTCTGTTTGTGCATTTTGTGTTTTTTTGTGGCTCTTAGTTTTGTGGCGGGAGAGGTACGGAAGCGATCGACTTCCGTACCTCTTTGCTTGGGCAGGAATTCTCAGTTATTGAGTACGAAGTTGTAGGTTATGATTCCTGACACTTTGACTCGTTGGTCGCCCAAAAGTGTTGGTGAAAAGCGAGCCTGAAGTGCGACTTTTTGTGCTTCAATCGTCAGAAACGGACTTCCATTTATCGCCTTCGCTGAAACTACCTGCCCGCCCTCATCAATCAGAACTTGAACACTAACAGTACCCTGTATGCGCATCCTCTTGGCTATCTCCGGGTACAGTGGCTTAGGTAGCGAAACCGCCAGGCCTGTAATTACTCCCTTGCTAAGAATTCTTGGCGGTTTAGGTTGCTCGGGCGGTGGCGGCTGATCTGGAAGTGTTACTACTTGCGCCGGTTGAACTATTGGTCTGCCGCCGGTCGGAGGTCCGAGGTCAGCCGGTGAACCCGCATTGCGGTCACGGCCGGTGATGATGGCTGTGCCATGCTCGGGTAACGGCAAGTTTCTGTTCGGTGTTGTCGAGATCGTTTCCGGCATGCTCTCGGGATGATTAACGCTAAGCATCGCAGTGGCTCGCTCGGTGAACGTGTTCTCATTATTGTTGGTGTCGCGTGGACGATCAGGACGTGCCGGTGGTGCAGGTTCTCGCTCTGATATGAGTTCCTGCGGCGACAGTAACGTAATATCCTCGAAGGTTTGGTCCTCGAGGTGAGCGTCATATGCGTAAATGCTAATTACACCGGTGACGACAAAGAGCACTACATAAGTGGCTGTCGTGAACAGCAGGAACGATCCGCGCCGCTTGAATTCCTGAGCGTGCGAAGTGGATTCAATCAGGTTATTAAACATCGAGTTCCTCCGCTATTTGCCGGTGCCACTCGGGTCGCGGGAGCTTACTCGGCAAATTAGACACCGGCTGACGTGCAGTGGTTCCACCTTCGCTTGAAACATCTTCGCTCACCACTTACGATACTGCCGCTCTCCGAGTCCTACCCTTTTCAGGAGCGATTGCATGGCGACCCAACAGGCGTTGAAGGAAGAACTCAATCCGTTCGAAATCGCGAAGCAGCAGTTCAACCGAGCAGCCGATTACCTTGAGCTTGAGCCGTCGATGCGGCATGTTTTGGAGCATCCCAAGCGACAACTGATTGTCTCGATTCCCGTGAAGATGGATGGCGGCGACGTGCAGGTGTTTGAAGGCTATCGCGTGCAGCACAACATCGCGCGTGGACCAGCAAAAGGCGGTATTCGTTATCACCCGAATGTTTCACTCGACGAAGTGAAAGCACTTGCTTCGTGGATGACCTGGAAATGCGCAACAGTTGGCATTCCTTACGGCGGTGGCAAAGGCGGCGTGATTTGCGATCCAAAGAGCCTCTCGCGAAATGAGCTCGAACGTCTCACGCGACGTTACGCTTTTGAGATCGCACCGATCATTGGCCCAGACCGTGATATCCCGGCACCTGACGTTTACACGGACGAACAGACGATGGCCTGGATCATGGATACGATTTCGATGGTGCGTGGCCACACGGAGCTCGGCGTCGTGACGGGCAAACCGCTCTCGCTCGGCGGCTCGCAGGGACGCTCGGAAGCAACAGCGCGCGGTTGTCTCTATGCGCTGCGCGAAGCTTGCCGCGTCAAGGATATGAGCCTGAAGGGCGCGCGTGTGGCTGTTCACGGCTTCGGAAACGCGGGCGCGAATATCGCACGGCTGGTTGCCGAAGATGGCGCGAAAGTTGTAGCAGCGTGCGACTCGAAAGCGGGCGTTTATGCCGAGAGTGGTATCGACGTCGCCGACGCCTTGAAACACAAAGCCGAAACAAAGTCGTTGGCAGGCCTTCGCGGCTGTAAAGAGATGTCGCCCGAAGACATGGTTTCGGTCGATTGCGACATCCTCTTACCGTCCGCGCTCGAGAACGCAATCACCCTCAACAACGTCGGCAAAGTTAAAGCGAAGATCATCGCCGAGCTGGCGAATGGTCCAACAACGCCCGGCGCCGATCGCGTGTTGGAGGGTGAGGGAGTTTGCCTGGTTCCTGATATTCTGGCGAACGCGGGCGGAGTCACGGTGAGTTACTACGAGTGGGTGCAGGATCAGTATTCATTCTTTTGGTCAGAGCGCCAGATCAACGAGACGCTCGAGCAAACGATGCAAACAGCTTTTCAGTCGGTGCACGAGACTGCCGAGCGTTACAACACGGACCTGCGAACCGGAGCTTACATACTTGCAGTTGGCAGAGTTGCGGAAGCAACGAGTGTGAGGGGGATCTTCCCGTAAGAAACATGGCTGATACGATCACAGTTTATGAAAAGCCCACTTGAACGAAGTGTCGCGAGATGGACAAGCTGCTCCGTGAGAGCGGCATTCCGTTTGAAAAAGTGAATTATTACATCAAGCCGCTGAGCCGGAAGAAACTCACCGAGCTGATTCGCAAGATGAAGTTGAAGCCGCGCGACCTCTTACGTAAGAGTGAGCCGGTTTACAAGGAGTTGGGACTTGCGAACGACGAGTTCAGAGACGGCGAGCTGATCGATTTGATGATCGAGCATCCTGATCTGCTTCAGCGTCCGATCGTGGAGCGAGGCGAGCGTGCGGTGCTCGGGCGTCCGACCGAGAACGTGAAAGAGTTGTTATAGTTTTTAGCCGCAGATGAACGCAGATATCCTCAGATCTGATTCTGCTCTGCGGATATCTGTGTTCACCTGCGGCCAAACAAGGTAGAAGTCATTGAAGAAAGAAACAGTCTTCGTCTGTCAGAGTTGCGGGCACAAGTCCGGCAAGTGGCTGGGGAAGTGTCCTGAATGTGGCGAGTGGAATTCGCTCGTCGAAGAAAAGTCGCAGCCGTCGCGTAAGGGTAATCGAAATGGGTTTCAACTGCGCGACGTCACAGCCGTAGCCTTCACAGAGATCGAGCCCCAGGATGATGTTCGCGTCTCTTCCGGCGTCACTGAGTTCGATCGAGTTCTGGGTGGTGGAATTGTTCCCGGCACACTCGTTTTGATTGGCGGCGATCCGGGTATCGGCAAAAGTACTTTGCTGCTCCAGGTCGCGGATAAGTTGAGCGCCGCCGGATCTCTCGTGCTTTACGTCTCCGGCGAGGAATCGGAGCGGCAGATAAAGTTGCGCGGCGAGCGGCTCGCGGTTGAAGCGAAGAACGTCTTTCTCCTACCCGAAACGAATCTCGAAAACATAATCAACGAAATCGAACGCCTGAAGCCCGGTGCGATAATTGTCGACTCAATCCAAACTGTTTTCTCGAGCGCGATTGAATCAGCGCCAGGATCAGTTTCACAGGTCAGGGAAGTCGCGCATCAATTTCTGTTGCTGGCGAAGAATCGCGGCATTCCGATCTTTTTAATCGGCCACATCACTAAGGAAGGCTCGATCGCTGGTCCAAAGATCCTCGAGCATATCGTCGACACGGTTCTCTACTTCGAAGGCGAGCGCCATCACAATCATCGCATCGTGCGTGCGGTCAAGAATCGTTTCGGCGCGGCGAATGAAGTCGGAGTCTTTGAAATGACTGGCGCAGGCTTGATGCCAGTGGCGAACCCGTCGCAGATGTTTCTTCAGGAACGACCGCAGAACGTTGCCGGATCGATTGTCACGGCTTGCATGGAAGGCACGCGGCCTCTGCTCGTCGAAATTCAAGCTCTTGTTTCAGGAACCAGATACGGAACAGGTCGAAGGATGACGCAGGGCCTGGATCAGAATCGTGTTGCGTTGTTGATAGCGATGCTCGAGAAGCGAGCGAGTCTGCAACTCACCGGCGACGACGTGTTTGTAAATATCGCCGGTGGTCTGGAAGTTGACGAACCGGCAGTTGATCTCGGCGTTGTGACGGCGATTGTTTCGAGTTTCAAGAACGTGACTGTTGATCCGCACACGGCTGTCTTTGGTGAGGTGGGACTAACGGGCGAGGTGCGTGGAGCGATGCAGGCGTCTGTACGCGCCCGGGAGGCGCAGGCGCTCGGGTTCAAAAAGATCGTGATGCCGGCGTCGAATGTTCCGGGCCTCGAGCGATTGTTAGGCGTCCGCGTTGTAGGCGTGCGTTCCGTCGATGAGGCATTGGAAGAGTTATTTTAATCCGCGTTTTGAATCCGCGTTTATCCGCGTTCATAAAACTTCACTACAAGTCCGTCGCCGAGCGACTTTGAATCCACCTCTTTAAATCCTTCCAAATAACCTTTCGGCATAAACGCATCGGCGCCGCTGACCGTCAACGGCACTTCCGTGAGGATCCACTTCTCGATGTGCGGCAGGAACGCCTGGTAAATCTGCGCGCCTCCGATCACGAACAAGTCAGTCGTGAGTGATTGATTGAATGAAATCACAGAATCAATGTCACTCAACACCAGCAGCGAGTCTTGAGGTTCGATGTTCGAGTCGCGGCTCAGGACGATGTTCAGTCTGTCTTTAAGTGGCTTACCAATTGTGAGCCACGTCTTACGGCCCATCACCACTGCATGTCCCGTCGTCGTCTCGCGAAAAAACTTCATGTCCGACGAATAGTGCCACGGCAGCTTGCCACCTTTTCCGATTGCGTTTTTTCGATCGACTGCTGCGATGCCGATGATCATAGGTTCACTCTACACTGCCACGGGCGCTGCGATCTTGCCGTGTGATTTGTAGCCGATCAGGTTCAGGTGTTCGTAAGTAACGGCGAGTAAGCCTTCGAGTCCGCGCAGTTTGTTCTCTGGATCGTTAATCTTCAACTCCGGCAGCGGCAGAGGCTCGCGCGAGAGTAGTTGCTCAACCTGCTCGAGATGGTTCTTGTAGATGTGGTAATCGCCCAAGGTGTAGACGAAATCCCCCACTTCCAACTCGGTGACGTGCGCAATTAAATGCGTGAGCAGAGCATAAGAGCTGATGTTGAAGGGCACACCGAGGAACGCGTCGGCGGAGCGTTGGTAAAGCTGGCAGTGAAGAACGCGGCCGTTCTCGACCTTGAACTGAAATAGCGTGTGACACGGGGGCAGATCGACGTTATCAGCTTGTCGCGGATCCCAGCCGGTAACGATCAACCTGCGCGAATCAGGATTGGTGCGGATTAGTTCCAGGAGTTTTGCGATCTGGTCCACGCCGTTCTTCTCGGGATAGTTTCCGCCAAACGAGCGCCAGAGATAACCATAGACTGGACCAAGATCACCGGCAGTTCGTCCAAACTTTTCCGTGTGGGCCTCGTCGGCCCATTCGGCCCAGATATCGACGCCTCTGGCGCGCAGGTTTGTTTCGCTGGTGTCCCCGGAAAGAAACCAGAACAACTCTTCGGCGACCCAGCGAAAGGGAACGCGCTTTGTAGTGACAATGGGGAAGCCCTGGCGCAGATCAAATCTGGTCTGAAAACCGAAGTGTGAAATCGTGCCGACACCCGTCCTATCGCGGTGCTCGGTGCCATTCTTCAAAATCGATTTCAGCAGATCGTGGTATTGTTTCATTAACAGGGAACAGGATTTACACGATGTCTCAAGATTTACATATAATCCTGTCCTTAATCATACATGAAAAAATATAGACTTTGCTTCATTGGTTTCGGCAATGTTGGTCGCGCGCTCGCGCGGCTGTTGGTGGTGAAGGCTGCGGAGCTGCGCGAAAACTACGGTATCGAGTGGGAGATTACGGGTGTTGCCACGCGGCGAATGGGATGGCGCGCTAGTGATAATCCCATTGACGTATCGAGATTGGATGAGACCGATTCTGAGCACGGCCTTAACGAATGGCTCGCGCGCGCCAGGCCCGACGTGGTTTTTGAAACTACTTCGCTCAATCCCGAAAACGGCCAGCCGGCGATCGAGTATCTCAAAGCCTGTTTGCAATACGGCGCGCATACGATAACCGCAAACAAAGCACCCATCGTTTACGCCTACGACGAACTGAATGCAATCGCCGTCGCGAAAGGTAAACGATTTCTCTTCGAATCGACCGTGCTCGACAGCTCGCCTGTATTTTCACTCTTTCGCGAGACACTCCCCGCCGTAAAGATTCGCGGCTTTAGCGGAGTTTTCAATTCCACTACAAACGTGATCCTCGAAACGATGGAGGCCGGTCGAACTTTTGCCGAAGGCGTGAAAACCGCACAGGAACTCGGCGTCGCTGAAACCGATCCGAGCCACGATGTCGATGGGTGGGACTCGATCATGAAAGTCTGCGCGATCGCTCGCGTTATTCTTCACACGCCATTACTTCCAGGCGGGGTGCGACGTGAAGGAATACGCGGCCTCGATCCTGCGACACTGCAAGCGGCGCGAGCTGAAGGAAAGCCGTATAAGCTACTCTCACGAGCCACCGTAAACGCTGATGGCTCGATCACCGCTTCGGTGAGACCCGAACAGATTGCCACCGGCGATCCGCTTAGTAATGTGCGTGGCACTTCGCTCGCAGTTCACTTTGAACTCGATACGATTCCGGGATTGACGATCGTCTCTCACCGGCCCAATCTACAAAGCACCGCGTACGGATTGCTGGCTGATTTCGTGAACGCGGATCGACGCGGAATTTAGACAGGATCTTCGCGGATCAGAGTTGGGATACAGCGGCGATCAAGCGGTTGATCTCTTCCTCGGTTGTGTAAATTGCGCAGCCCGCGCGGATCAGTCCTTCGGGCTCGAGTCCGAGACGTTGGACCACAGTGGCGGCGTAGAAATCTCCGTGCGATAAGAAGAGACCTTTGTCAGAAAGACGCCGCGCGGCGTCGGTTGAAGTGCAGCCCTCAATCGTGAAAGCCAGAGTCGGCGTGCGCGGCGAATCGGGTGGTGGACCATAGAGCGTGACACGCGGTATCGAACTCAACCCGCGCCACAGGCGATCGAAGAGTTCAAAGTTTCGTGAATGCATGTCGTGGAAGAAACTGCGCAGGCTTTCGCGAAGATTCGACTGCCCGCCAAGCGACGCGAGAAATTCAATAGCCGCCGCCGTGCCGACCATGCCTTCCTGATTCTGAGTGCCTGTCTCGGCGTTCTCTGGTGCGTAATCCGGTGACGGCACAAGCTTCGGAAAGTCGATCTGCTCAAACAGCGCGCGCTTCGCAAAAAGCACTCCCACGTGTGGCCCATAAAACTTGTACGCCGACATTACGAGAAAGTCGCAATCCAGTTTCTTGACGTCAATCAATGCGTGAGGCGAATAGTGCACGGCGTCGACAAACACCAGCGCGCCGGCGTTGTGGGCCAGCTCGATAGCTCTCGGGAGATCGTTGATTGTTCCGAGCGCGTTGGAAGCAGCTCCAATCGCGAGGACCCTGGTCCTGGGACCAACAAAACGTTCCAGGTCGTCCCAGTTAAGCTGACCGGTTTCAGGATTCAGTCTCACCGTGCGAATCGTCACGCCGCGCTCGACCGTGAGACGACGCCACGGATCGATATTGGCATGATGATCCAGCTCAGTGACGACAATCTCGTCGAATGGCGAAAAGTTCAGTGCAAGTGCGCGCGACAAATGATACGTGAGCGTCGTCATGTTCGCGCCAAAGGCGATCTCCGTTGGAGATGCGTTCAGAAATTCTGCGCAAACCTCGCGCGCGTGCTCGAGGGCGGCATCCGTTTCCTCGCTCGTGGGATAGGCCCAATGAGTGTTCGCGTTATGGTGATAGAGGTAGTCGCTCATCTTTTCCACGACGTACCGCGGCACCTGCGTACCACCAGGCCCATCGAAATACGCCACGGGATAACCGTTGTGTACGCGTTCGACAGCGGGGAAGTGTTTTCTAATGTCGGTGACTGACGAGACTTCTGTTTGCAGGGAAGTAGTGGACATTGGAGGCATCATAACAAGATTGTGGGTACCTCCAGGCAAGAAATCTCTCCCGCAAAGGCGTAAGGCGCAAAGCGCTCCGCGTTTCTAAACGGCTTTCTTTGCGCCGTCGCGCCTTTGCGCGAGAAGTATTTCTTTTCCGAAGCCCCACAAGCTAAAGCTTGAACTCTGAACTGTAGCGACTTAAAATTAATCTCCGCTAGCTGGCGCGTCCACCGTGCGGACCGGCAAGCCTAATCGTTCAAAAGTCTCTGTTCTGAGGCATCCTCCTAATCGCAAAGTGCCTCACCTCAGGTCTTTCATAGTTAGTGCACACATGAGCGACCGCAGAAGAGAAGAAAGATTGGAAGTTTGTCTTGATGCTGTCTGGGACGGCAAAAGCGGAAACTACACCGCGCGCGTCACCGATCTGTCAGAAGGCGGATGTTACGTAGATACTCTCGGTGAAGCAGCCACCGGCGAAATTCTTCATTTCAAACTGCGACTACCTGACGGCGATTGGATGGAACTAGCGGGCGAAGTGGCTCACACAACCCCACCGCTGGGTTTTGGTATGCAGTTCGTAAAGCCGAGTAGTGAACAAGTCGAGAAACTTCGGTCGTTGATCGCCCAAATCCTCCCGACGCCATAACCGGTACGGCAGCGTACAGGATGGAATCGGTTTTTTGCGTAGGGATGCGGTCAATGTGAAAATTCTGTCACAGCAACAAGCATTGATTGACCCGCAGAATCCTGCCCTTTATTATCAGCGCACACACGCTAAGTGAGTTGCATTGCCCGCAATTTTCTCTCCCTTCACTGCTAACCATCGCCAAAGTGCAGATGCCGTGGGCGGGTGTATCTATGAGCACCTGGGTAGGAGGGGTTCCAATGTCTCGATTTGGCAAATTGGTGTTTTCTCTAGCTGCTCTCTTGGTGATCGCCGGTGCCGGCGCCACCGCGCGGGCAGACACCATCATGCCAGAACCATCGTCGATCTTACTGTTAGGCGGCGCGCTGGTAGGAATCGGTGGTATTGCACGCAAGAAACTGAAGACGAGAAACTAGCGAGCGTCAATTAGCAATCGTTCAAGGCGTCACCGGCGTGCGGCCGGTGACGCTTTTTGTACCCACAAAGAAGCACAGAAAGCACATCTGATTTTGTGCTCTTTGTGCTTTTTTGTGGCTTCACTTGCGTTTCCAGCGGACGCCGTCTTTTGTGTCTTCGAGGATGATGCCGCGGTTGGCGAGCTCATCGCGGATTTCATCTCCGCGTGCGAAGTCACGACGTTGACGCGCCTCCTGGCGTTCGTCAATCAACGACTGAATCTCACTGTCGAGCATCTCGCGTCGTTGCTCGCCAAAAATATTCAATACCGTGTCGATGCGATCGATCACTGCCAGCAACTCGCGTTGATTCTCCGCTCGCACCTTTTTACGCGCCAGCGCTGTGTTCACTTCGCGTGAGAGATTGTGAACAACCGCCAGTGCGACAGACGTGTTGAAATCGTCGTCCATTCCTGCTTCGAATTCTTGCAACGTCCGCGCAGCCGTTTCAGAAAGCCTCTCGTCTTTACCTGGCTCCGTCTTGGCTTCACTCAAACGCGCGCGAAAGTCGCGCAGGCTTGCGACTGTTTTCTCCGCTCCGGCAAGCGCGTCG
>JBKPJS010000226.1:0-2798 GCA_046730815.1 Acidobacteriota bacterium | reverse complement strand
CGATTGTCGTATCGAAACCGGGGCCGACATCGGACGTGCTCGTGCGTGGCAGACCAAACGCACTGCAGATCGCGGGAAATGTTGGCGGCACCAAGCTTCTGGAGATACGACGTCTCGCGGCGCAGGGCCGTCCGGTCAGAGTGATTGGCGAAAAGCAATTCTGGCGGCTGGTAGAATCGAGGCAGAAGCGGCGCCGCTAACCCGGGAAGCTCTTGCGTAGGAAACATTTGGGCGCGACGTTAGGTGCCCTGCTGCAGTAGTGTAATCTCCCGTTAAGGTAGGAGGTCCCGTGAAGTACCGCCTCTCCATTCTTCTCCTTCCGCTTGTTGTTGCATGTACTGCCTCCGACGACACGCGGGCACCGTCGATTGTCGCGCCCGGCGTCGCTCTTAACTACAATGACCCGAGTCGCATCGACACCATCGGTTCTCCTGATCTCATCGTCGACGCCAAGAGCACCGAGAATCACTGGCGCGTCAAGACCGAGGTCATAACCGACAACCTCTGCAGCGCAATCGAAGGTGGCGTGACGCCGGGTGATCGCAGACTGCTCCGTTTCACGGTTAGCACTCCCAATATCGGAGACGCCGACGTCTACGTTGGCAATCCGCGAGAGCATTTCGCCGCGAACGACGGGCTGTTCGAGCTGGATACCTGTCATGGACATTTTCACTTCCAGCACTACGCTACGTACAAGCTGATCGATGCCAAGACTGGTTACGTCTGGCGCGCGGCGAAGCGTGGATTCTGCATGCTCGACATCGACCCGTACTCCCCCGATTTGCGGGATGCGCCGCGGAACTACCTGAATTGCGGCAATCAAAGCTTCGACGGATTCCAGGGAATCTCCAAAGGATGGGCCGACGTGTACGTCTGGAAGCTCGGTGGACAGTACTTCGTCCTCGACGGCGGAGATGGGCAGAAGGTCGTACCAGCCGGCAACTATTACATCGAGGTCGAAGTCAATCCCGCCTACGCGCCCGATAAGAAAGGAGTCTGCCCGCGCATAACGGATCCGGCGACCGGCCTCTGCCACCAGTTCGCCGAGAGCAACTACGCGAACAACACGACGCGCGTTCTCGTTTGGATCGCGGCAGCGGGTCCCTCGGGTCCCGAGAAGAATTCAAAGGATCCGACTTCGGCGGACGATATCGAGTACTAAGCGAAGCCAAGCGTGTGAGGTGCTGCCGGTCCAGGCCGGCAGCACCACGCGCGGCTCTCCTCTTTTCGTGGTAAAATTGGGCGCATGAAACCCAACGAGCTTACGATACGCGGCCTGATCCTCGGCGCGCTTATCACCACGGTTTTCACCGCCGCCAACGTCTACCTGGGTTTAAAGGTAGGTCTCACCTTCGCCTCATCGATCCCCGCCGCTGTGATCTCGATGGCGATCTTGAGCGCAGTGAAAGACTCGACGATCCTCGAGAACAACATCGTGCAAACCGTCGCTTCGGCGGCGGGCACGCTCTCGGCGATCATATTCGTCTTACCAGGACTGGTGATCATCGGCTGGTGGACAGGATTCCCGTTCTGGGAATCCTTTTTCATTTGCTTGAGCGGTGGGGTGCTGGGCGTGCTGTTCACGATTCCACTGCGCCGAGCACTGGTAACGACTTCCGATCTGCCGTATCCGGAAGGAGTCGCGGCGGCCGAAGTACTGATCGTCGGCGCGGGCACTCGCGGCGAGACGAAGGACGAAACGGGCGAAGCGCGCGAAGGATTGGTCGCCGTCATCCTCGGGTCGATCGCGTCGGCTGGCTTCGCAATTGTCACAGCAACACGCATCGCCGCCGCCGAGCTGAACGGATTCACTCGCGTCGGCTCCGGATCGACGGGATGGAATCTCGGCTGGTCACTCGCACTACTCGGCGCCGGGCACCTCGTTGGACTGTCGGTCGGAATGGCGATGCTTGTCGGTCAGATCATCTCGTGGGTGTTGGCCGTTCCGATCCTCACTGCGATGCAGCCCGCCACCGCGGATCAGACGCTGGCCGCACACACGATCGCGATCTGGCGCACCCAGGTCCGCTTCATCGGCGCGGGCGTGATCGCAGTAGCCGCCGTCTACTCCCTCGGTCGACTTGCTCGTCCGGTCTTTGGCGGACTGGTCACGACGCTCCGCGCCTCTCGCGCCGAAGCGACCGCGGACGATCGCGATCGGGATATTCCCGCGACGTGGATCTACATCCTGACGGCAGCTTGCCTGGTCATCGCGGCGTGGCTCGCCTACAGCTTCGCCAAATCAACAGTGCTTGCGCCTGACGCACTGAAGTTGATGCTGATCTCCATTCCGTTCGTGCTGATTATAGGCTTCATCATCGCGGGTGTTTGCGGGTACATGGCTGGTCTGATCGGCGCATCGAACAGTCCAATCTCGGGTGTCGGCATTCTCTCGATTGTCGTCTGCGCGTCAGTGTTTTCTCTCGCTGTCACACCAACCGCGCAAACCAGTCAGGCCCTCGTTGCGATCGCGCTGTTCGTCACGGCGATCGTGTTCGCGTGCGCGACGATCTCGAATGACAATTTGCAGGATCTGAAAACCGGTCAGCTCGTTGGTGCTTCACCGATGCGGCAGCAGATCGCGCTCATCGTCGGTGTCGCTGCCGGCGCATCCGTCATTCCATCGGTGCTGAATCTGCTCGCACGTGCCTACGGGTTTGCCGGAGCTCCGAACGTCAACGTCATCGCGGCGAACCCACTTCCCGCTCCACAGGCAACGCTGATATCCGCGCTTGCCCAGGGCTGTCTCTTATACACATCTCCGAGCCCACGAGACTTAAGACAAGATCTCGTATGCC
>JBKPJS010000225.1:0-2291 GCA_046730815.1 Acidobacteriota bacterium | reverse complement strand
TCTTTAATTGTACCACCATGTAAAGTTCGCAAACGGTACGGGCGCAACTCCTTGGCCGCCCGCGGTGGGAATATTTTGACGACGGGCGGCCAGGTAGTGCCGCCCCTACAATTGCCCTCTTGAAGCTGTCTCCGCCACCCGCGTTGACCACAGCGCAAGCGGCATGCGCGAATTTCGATTATGTTTTGCGGTTGCTTGATTGTAAGTTGGTAACAGCAGCCGTTGGTCACACATGCACTCGATCAACTTGTCCCGGCCGTAAGTTTTCTCGATTAGTACCGCCATCTTCCAGCCAACTGTGTACCAGGGTCCCTGGATGCCAAAAAACGAGAACGCCGTCTTCTGGATTTCATCCTCGGTTAACTTGCTTTGCAAGATGTCGCTGAAGAACGCTTCCAGCTTTTTCAGATCGTTGTTGAAGTTCGCGACATCCTTATCCCAGCGGGCGCGATCTTCAGGATTGCTGACTGCGTGCGGGTGAATATCGGGGCCGCCCGCCGCTGCGAGCATCGCAAAGCCTTCACCGAAAGCACTAATCCACTTGAGGACTGTCTGCCTGTTGGCCGGCAGTTTTCCGATCTGGTCCAATGTATCTTTACGCGGGCAGGTGCTGCCGTAACCAATGTGATGGAGTTCGTGTGCGAGGTGGTTCTCAAACTTCGCACGGCTCATTGCCGGATCGAGATAAAGAAAAATGGCCGGATCGCGTTTCACGTCGAACACGAAACTATTTTCGCGAGGCTTAATAACGGGATAGATTTTAGCTCTAATGCTTGCGTCTTTCGGTAAGTAAGCCAGAGCTAAACGTGCTGCTCCCGTTATGTCCGCGTGCTGCCATTTGCCGAGTGTTTCTTCGAGAGCTTGCCGCCGTGCAGTGAGTTGATCCGAGAGGACGAAGGTTTTGAAGTCAGCATCCTCAAATGAACGCTGCATCGAAACTTCGCGCTGCTTGAGCCGTACGTATCCTTCGCTCTGAAAAACTCTCTGCCAATCTGCTTCAGTAACAGCTTGATTAGTTTTTCTTTTCGCAAGAATCGCCAGCACAGCATCTGCCTCATCGGTGACCAGACGCACGTTCACTGAAGGCAACGTGGTGGTTTGCGCAGAAGCGAAGACGAACGCACTACACACGACAAGCAGACTGCCACAAAGAAGCACAAAATGGTTTCCACTGACTTTTGTGCTTCTTTGTGGCGGTCCTTCTGTAATCCTGACCATCATGTAAATCCTGTCAAAGCATTCCTGTCGTTACTACCCAAATGGGTAGTCAACGTTTGCCCCTCCAAGCCGCGTTAGCAAAACGAAGGGTCGATAAACAGCAAATCGATCCAAGCGGCAACTACAACATCCCTGGAGGAACAAAGAGTCATGTCACTAAATCGCATTACAGCTATCGCAATTCTCGTCCTTATCGTATTCACAGCTAACATTCAGGCACAAACCCCGGCCGCAGCCCAACCGGCCGCGGTTTCATCCGTAACCGGAACTGTCACGTCAGAAGGCACCGTCCGCATGATTGCCCACGGTGAGGCACTGCAAGTTCGCATGGAGATTTATTCAGCGGCCGGCGAGCTCGTCTCCGATTCCGGTTTTCGTCAGGGCACTATCATCGACTGGAAACAGGCCGATGCTACTCAACCACTGATCGACGGTTCCTATCTTGTAGTCGTAACCGTCAAAGATTTCAAAGGAAACTTAAACCAACGAATGGCCGCACTCGCTTTGCAAGCTGGCCAACTCAACTTACTAAATCAAAAGCGCAACGACGTGACTACCGCGCAGGTACAAACTTTGGAGAGTCGCCGGCAAAGTCAGAAGACAAGAATGATTGAAGGCGACGATGCCATCTCCATTTTGCGCGAAGGAAAAGAGCGGTCAGTAGTTGTTACCGCGCACGACGGCACCGACGGCCAGATAAGTAGCACAAGCGGCGCATTGACCTTTCGCACCGGCAACGTTTTTTCGAATAGCGAACAAGAACAGATGCGCATTACACCCGAAGGTCGGGTTGGTATCGGCACAAAAGCTCCCGAAGCGACTTTGGATGTCGCGGGAACAGTTAGAGCCCGTGGCGGCATACAGTTTGAAGACGGTTCGGTCCTAAGCTCGGCAAAAGATCTTTCACCAAGCAAAGACACACCATCCGGGTCTGCCGGCGGTAACAACATGTCCGGCACCAGCATCGTCACCGCGATCAATGATCCGGCAACTGTTGGCGTGATCAGCGACAATCGAGTCTCGTTGAATCTGGCCAGACTCGCTGCCGCGAATACATGGACCAACTTCAATGC
>JBKPJS010000224.1:0-23499 GCA_046730815.1 Acidobacteriota bacterium | reverse complement strand
GCAGTATGGAAGCCAGCACCAGCAGTCCCACGATTCGCGTTGAGATCTACAATCAGACCTATAACATTCGGTCTGACGGCGACACTGAATACATTATTCAACTCGCAGAATTCGTTGACAGCCGGATGCGAGAGATCTCGTCCGGCACACTCACGGTCGATTCCCTTAAAGTAGCGATCCTCGCCGCGCTGCACATCGCAGACGAACTCCACCGCCTGAAGAACATGCACGAACAGGCAGACTCGCAACTCGCGGCCCGCAGCGCGGAATGTGCGGAGATGCTGGATCGGCTGTTGAAGGTGCGAACCAGCGTCGAGCACGAGCAAGGCGGCGCCGGCAAGCTGAGCCTCGGCTAGCCATAACAGGATTTACAAGATTTTTTCAGGATGGACAGGATTATCTTGTCGATCATGAAAAATCTTGCAAATCCTGTCATGCGTCTTTGTGGCTATTTATGGTACTATTCGCGGCGGCGGAGGGAAACGTTCTGCGGTGTTCGTCACCGAGTGTACGATGATTGAGCCAACGCCGTTGATTAGGGAGACCGAGGTCGTTTAGCCAGTGCATTTCTTCATCGTTAAGAACTGCCAGAGGCTACGTCATTAAGAGGTCACCCACCTGTCTATGCAGGTTCAATTACGGCTTCGGAACGGCAAACGCGGATCTCCCTCCTGCCAAAACCGCGAGTCATGAATCGTAAATCGTGATGCGGCAAGTTTCACGATTGACGATCCGGATTGGCGGTCTTTTTTATCTAAGCCCAGATTTTTCATATGAAAATCCTCATGATCGGAGATGTCGTCGCGAAGCCCGGACGCATCGCCGTACTCGAACGCATTCAGGATCTCCGCGAGCAGCACCAGATCGAACTCGCAATCATGAACGCCGAGAACCTGGCCGGGGGCTTTTCCGTCACGCCACAGTTGTGCGAGCAGTTGTTTTCTTCCGGCATCGACGTGATGACTTCCGGTAATCACATCTTCGATAAGAAAGAAGCGATCGACTACATTCGCAAACAGCCGCGACTGATTCGTCCGGCAAACTATCCGCCCAACACGCCCGGTAGTGGTTACTGGGTGGGACAAGTGAACGGATCACAAGTCGCTGTGATGAACGTGATGGGCCGTGTTTTCATGCCGCCGTCTGACGATCCATTCCGGATCATCGATAACGTGCTGTCATCGTTGCCGGCCCAAACGACAGTGCGGATCGTGGATGTGCATGCGGAAGCCACGTCGGAAAAGGTGGCGATGGGTTGGCATCTTGATGGCCGCGTGTCAGCCGTGTTGGGCACACATACTCACGTGCAAACGGCCGATGAAAGAATTTTGCCCGGCGGCACTGCTTACCTGACGGATCTCGGCATGACTGGAAGTTACGCCGGAGTTATCGGCATGAATAAGGCGGATGTCCTCGCGCGCTTTACTTCGGTCACTGCCAGGCGAGCGGAGCATTCCAGTGGCGAGGTTCGCATTTGCGGCGCCGTGCTCGACATCGATGAGACGACCGGCAGGGCCAGAGAGATTCAGCGGTTTAATTTGGCGCATGATCAATAAGTCGGATTGCAGGACAACTGCCACAAAGAAGCACAAAACGCACAAAAATCAGTGGAAACTATTTTGTGCTTTTTGTGCTTCTGTGTGGCTGAAATACTATTCTTCCGGTTTTCCGCTCCCTCGTAGGTGTTTCGCTAACTCGATCTTTTTATCGAGGTCAGCTTTGAACTCCGGTTTTAATCTCAGGCATTCCGCAAAGTCCTTCTGAGCTTCGCTCTCGTTTCCCAGGAACACCTTCACCAGCCCACGATTGCAGTAGGCCACGTCCAACTGCGGATCGCGTTCGAGTGCACGAGTGAAATCAGCGAGCGCCTCCACCATTTGGCCCTTGTACATCAAGGCGGTGCCGCGACCCTGATAGGGCCACGCCATCTCCGGCGCTAAACTAATCGCCCGGTTGAAGTCAGTCACTGCCGCGTCGAAGTTTTTCAGGGCAAGGTACGCAAATCCGCGCTGGTAAAATGTCTGAGCGATACGATCGCTCAGTTGAATCGCGTGGTTGAGATCGGCTAGTGCGGCGTTAGGATCGCCGAGATCGAGGTACAGGCTGCCACGGTTGTTGTAGGCTTCGGAAAAATCCTTTTTTATTGCGATGGCGCGATCCAGATCTTTCAAGGCAGCAGTCAAATCTCCAGTTGCGCGGAGTGCCGCAGCGCGATTTAGATAGATGGTGGCCAGACCCGGTCGAATTCGGAGGGCCCGATCGAAATCCTCGATTGCTCCTGCGTAGTCACCTTTTTGATATCGCGCAAGACCGCGATTGGAGTATGCGTTAGCAGTGAATGGATCTATGACTGTGATTTCCTCGTTCGAAGCGGCCTTGTCACTGGTGACTGACCTTGCTGCATCCTTGCGCGGGACCAGGCTCGAGCTCAGCGTAATGGCGCGAGTGTAGTCTTCAATCGCACCGTCAAGATCTCCGGTGCCGGTTTTCTTTAAGGCGTTATTGAACAGGTTGAGGGCGGCTTCAGGTGTTTGTCTCTGGGCAAACGCACTCACCGGAAGCAAGAGGAAGACGACTGCGAACAGGATCGCACAGCGGCGCATGGTAGACCCTCCTCGTTTGTGGCTCGTCCACCAGGTGCGCTAAGATGCGGGGCGTCGATGATGCAGCTTGAGCGCCGCGAGGCGATCGAACTTGTATTGTCACCAATGGCCTCGTTGCTATCGCAACTAGCAACGAGGCTTCAATTTTTCCGGTGAGGTCACCGGGGCTCTGAAGTTAAAACGAACGAAGTTGAAAAAAGTTACAAAAAGAACTGGGGCTCTGGATCTGAAACACCGTGGAGCGATGAGTTGTGGCGAGAAAGAGGAATAGATCTGCAGGTCTATTCTGGCGCGATCTGAGTCGGCACTGCGCCGGGAGAGGACTTAGTTAAAGGCGGCGCCAGCAATCTTTGCGCGTAACCCTCGGGAAACGAGCGCACTCGCCCGTTGGAATCAGTTACGACGTGTCCCGTTTCACCTTCAGCAACGACTTGTCCATTCGAGGCACGCACAATTTCGTAGCCAAAACGAAGCGAGCGTTTACGTAATTCCGTAATATGTGTACGAACGATTAGTTCATCGTCGTAGTAAGCAGGAGCTTTGTAGCGGCAATACGACTCAGCGACCACCAGAAAAGCGTCCTCGTTTTCTTCCATATCGCGGTAAGAAAATCCGCGCGCGCGACAGTAATCTGTTCTCCCTATTTCGAACCAGACCAAATAGTTGGCATAATAAACAATGCCCATCTTGTCCGTTTCGGCATAACGCACGCGCAACAACGTTTCATGCCAAACGCCGAATACATCTTCAGGGGCAGGGCTTGTCATCTGAGCAAAGCCTTCCGAACTCATAAGCGCGAGAGGGAATAAAATCCCGATCCAGAATTTAGCTGTTAAACGTTTTAGCGGACTATAAGAGCGAAAGACCAATTATGTCAAAGAAAATTACTGGTGGTCTGGCCCTACTGGCCTTGTTTTGTCTCTGCGCAGGCAGCTTCCTGCCCCACGGCCAGGCCCAGACCGCGGCGACCGGCGCTGCGCAAAATGCAGCCATTGTTTCCACAACGGCCGCCGTTCTTAAAGAAACAAGCGAGCTGAGGGAGCTCTCGATACTAAAAGCCGTGAAGAGCGGGGCCCAGTCTCGCGCTGATATCCAGCAGATGATTATTAAGAATCTGGATGCTGACACAACGCCGGAGGAGATGCACGCCGCTGAAGTCCTGCTCAGGGCCTTTGGCCTTGCGCCGCAAGAGTTTGCCTATCGTTCTTTCCTGATCAAGCTGCTTACCGAACAGGTCGCCGGCTATTACGATCCGAAAGCACAGCAATTTTATCTGGCGGATTGGATCGAACTGGAAGGCCAAAAGCCGGTGATGGCCCACGAGCTGACCCATGCTCTCCAGGATCAGCACTTCAATCTCAAGCGATTTGAAAAATGGCCCAAGGGAGATTCCGATGCCGAGCTTGCCGCGCACGCGCTGATCGAAGGCGATGCGACGTTGGCAATGACGCTCTACATGGCAAAGAACCCGCTGGTTGCGCTGGCTTTCATTCGCAGTTTAGGGTCCCAGGAAATTGCTACAGAACAGTTGAAACAAGCACCGCGCGCGCTGCGTGAGTCGCTGCTGTTCCCATATGAACAAGGCTCCGCATGGGCTACTCAGCTTTACCGGCGCGGTGGATGGGAAATGGTCTCGCAAGCGTTTACCAAGCTGCCTCAGTCAAGCGAGCAGGTCCTTCATGCGGACAAATACTTCTCCTACGAAGCCCCGCAAAAACTTACGCTACCGGATTTCAAGAGCGTTCTCGGACCATCCTGGAAACGTATTGACTACGATGTAAATGGCGAGTGGGGATATTTCTTGATCCTCGACGAGTTTTTGAATAACGCGACTGAGTCGAAGCAAGCGTCTGCCGGTTGGGGTGGAGATCGTTTTGCGTTATATGAGACGAGCAAGCCAGGCGAGATGTTCGTGGCGCAGTTGACAGCCTGGGACACGCCGCAGGACGCGAAAGAGTTTTTCGATGCTTACTCGCAGCGCACCGGGAAGCGATACCCGGCCGCTAAGGAGTCGAACCCGAGTGCTGATCGTATCGAATGGCAAACTTCGGCGGGTGGAGTGGTGATGGAGTTGCGCGGCTCCCGCGTTGCTATTCTCGAAGGCATTCCCGCGAAGGTGTATGCGAACACGTTGCTTCGAATGATCTGGTGACAGGACTTACAGGGATGTTGCAGGATTTACAAGATTCTGTTAATCCTGAAATCTTGCACATCCTGTTTGCATATCCGGTTAAATGACAGAAACGACAAAACAACCAACACGCCTGCGCGAACTCACCGATCAACTCGATCAACTCGAAACCCGGCTTCGCCTCGGCGGTGGTCCAGATAAGATCGATCGGCAGCACCAGCAGGGCAAGCTGACAGCGCGTGAGCGCATCGAACGCCTCCTCGACAAAGAATCGTACGCGCAGGAAATCGGATTACTCGTGGCGTATGACCAATACGAGGGAGGCGCCCCGGGCGCTGGTGTCGTCACTGTGGTTGGTCGCGTCGAGGGCAGGGAAGTCGTCGTCGTCGCAAATGATGCCACAGTCAAAGCAGGCTCATGGTGGCCCGAGACCATCAAGAAGATTCTGCGCGCGCAGGAAATCGCGATGCGTTCGCGTGTGCCGATCATTTATTTGGTGGATTCCGCGGGCGTGAATCTTCCATATCAGGGCGGAGTGTTTCCCGGCCAGTATGGCGCATCACGCATCTTCTACTACAACTCGATCATGCGTCGCTATTTGAAGGTGCCGCAGATCTCAGCCGTGATGGGGCCATGCATCGCGGGCGGCGCGTACCTCCCGGCACTCTCCGACATCATCATCATGGTTGAAGGAACGTCGTTCATGGGTTTGGGAGGCGCGAACCTCGTGAAAGGTGCGACGGGACAGACTATCGATAACGAAACTCTCGGCGGCGCTCGTACTCACAACGAGGTATCCGGCGTCGCCCATTACCGAGTTGCCGATGACCAAACGTGCATAGAAAAGATACGAGAGTTTGTTTCGGAGTTACCAAAACCACCCTCGTGCACGGTCGAACAAACGTCTGAGTCCTTGCGATCACCCGATGAGCTTTACGACATCATTCCCGAAGATCATCGACAGCCTTACGACGTCCGAAAGTTGCTCGAGTGTTTAATCGATGGTCATCTCGACGAGTTCCAGGCTGACTATGCCAAAGAGATGATCACCGGCCACGCTCGTATTTGCGGCATTCAAATCGGAGTGATTGCAAATCATCGCGGCATGGTACGCGTGCCTGGCGGCAAGCCTCCGAGGTTTGGTGGGATCATCTACACCGAGTCAGCCGAAAAGGTCGCCTACTTCATCGAGACCTGCAATCGTCATCAGACGCCTTTGTTGTTTGTTCAGGACGTGTCCGGATTCATGGTTGGACCAGATGCCGAACACTCGGGGATCATCCGCGCCGGAGCGAAGTTTGTGGAAGCGATGGCGACCGCGACCGTTCCGAAGATCGTCTTGACTGTGAACCATGCGTCGGGCGCCGGTTACTACGCGATGGCCGGACAAGGTTTCGATCCTGACTTCATCTACAGTTGGCCCACTGGTCGAATGGGAGTGATGGAAGGCGACTCTGCCGTGCAGGCTGTGTTCGGCAGTCAACTCGAGAAGTTAAAAAAGAATGGTGAGTCACCGGACCAGGCATTGATCGACGAGATGGACAAAGTTCGTGAGACTTACGATAAAGAACTCGATGCAAAATATGCCGCTGCGCGCGGATTTGTCGACGCCGTGATCAGGCCCGAGTTGACGAGGCAAGCTTTGGAGCTTGCGCTTCGCACCGCACAAAACAATTCCGGCCCACACCTCGGACAGTTTGTTTTACCAACAAACCTCGTGTAAATACCTGCATCAGGCCAATACACCGTGTGAACGCAGATCAAACAACCACTCCGCAGGAACTGATCTTTTGAGATTACCAGCACGTCCGTACGCCACCGAACAATTTGGCACCCTCCTTGCTGTTCTCCCACGTGATGAAACACATAACTAAGGATCTATTACGTGTAGTTGGGATCTCTTTCATTGCGCTCAGCTTTGCCGTTATCGATACGGTTGCGCAGAAGAGTGATCATCCAGCGTTGGCTCCGCCGGTGACTTCACCCGCTGAGAAAGCAGCCATTCAGAGCTTCGAGAGCGGGGTAAAAGACTATGTAAAGCTGCGCAATAAAGTCAAAGAGAATGCACCGGCACTGTCTAAAGACGCCACTCCGGAACAGATCCAAGCGTACCGCACGGCTCTCGAGGAATCGATGCGAAACGCGCGCAAGAGTGCGAAGCGCGGTGACCTGTTCACGCCTGACATTGCGAGCTTCATCCGCCGCACGTTAAAGGTTGAATTCCAAGGTAAGGATCGAAAAGAGATTCGCGACATCGCGTTTGAGACAGAAGCGCAGGGTGTCGTGCTACGAGTGAACTATCCGTATGCGGCGAGCGCGGAACTCTCTGAAATGCCGGCGACACTTTTATCGAAGCTGCCGTCGCTGCCGAAAGAAGTGCGGTACAGGTTTGTCGGCCGCAACCTGCTTCTGGTTGATCGAGAGAGTAACGTCATCCTTGATTTCATGTCGGAAGCACTGCCTTAATACCTACAGAACCGGGAGGGTGGTCATGCGAAGGTTTAGTTCATATTTCTTACTAGTCGCGTTTGTTGTTGCAAGCTTCTGCACAACTGCACCGGCACAAAAACTTAACGGAAGTACTTCAGCCGCTTCGCCGGTGAAATTGACGTTGCCGCTGAAGGAGGGTTCACTCCGTTTCGCAGTCATCGGCGACACCGGTTCAGGAACGTCAAAGCAACGCGAGCTTGGCGATATGATGGTCCAATATCGCGCCGCCTTTCCGTTCGAGTTTGTGCTAATGATGGGCGACAATCTCTATGGTGGTGAGACGCCGCAGGACTTTGAAAAGAAATTCGCTGAGCCGTACCGGCAACTTCTCGCCGATAAAGTGAAGTTCTATGCCACGTTGGGAAATCACGATCAGGCGCTGCAAGTCAATTACGAAAACTTCAACATGAATGGAAAGGAGTACTACCGCTTCAAAAAAGGCAACGTCGCTTTCTATTCGTTGAATAGCAATTACATGGACAAGAAACAGGTAGAGTGGCTGGAGAGTGAATTGGCGAAAGATACTTCAGAATGGAAAGTCTGCTTCTTTCATCATCCGCCTTACTCTTCCGCGAAGAAGCACGGTTCCGACGGTCAACTCCGGGAAGTCGTTGAACCGATCTTCTTGAAGCACGGTGTTGATGTTGTGTTAACGGGTCACGATCACGTCTACGAAAGAATCAAACCTCAGAAAGGCATCTACTATTTCGTCTCCGGGGCCGGCGGCAAGCTCAGGAGTGGTGACATTAGTGAAACGTCGCCGTTGACCGAGAAGTCATATGATCGAGATATGCACTTCATGTTGTTCGAGGTCGCCGGCGGTCAGATGTACTTCCAGGCCATTTCGCGCACCGGCGAGACGATCGACTCCGGCGTTATCACGCGCCGGAAGAAGTGATGGCGCGAGTATCGGGTTCACCCTAAAAGCTGGAAGCATTGTTCACCATCAGGCGGGCGATGTAGTTAGCATTTAACTTTGCCTAAACGGCAAATACTCTATGCGATCCCGAAGTTCGGATTCCGAGAAATACTCAAGTAAAAGTTCCAAGTCTTTTATTGCTCGGCCGATTTGCAATTGATCGGGAACTACAATCACTCCCGCCATGGGCTCACTCCGTTCAATTAATTCCTTGGCGTAAGGAACCATGGTACGAATATCGTGAGTTAGCATGGTTCTCTCTCTTTGAGCGGCCCATTTGAGCAATATAGGATCTGGTAATCCAGCCAGCCCCATGTGCTTTACTGACACGACATCCAGTTGCGGTAGCCGCAATCTCAGACCTCGGACAATCTGGTTATCAAAGTTTTCGTCGGTGAGGAGACGAAGCATTTTTTATTGGTGAGTTAGGTCTTGATCAGTTGGTCTCGGCAACGCTGAATCTTTTCGAGAAGCGCAATATGTTCAGGTTGGCTCTCGATTTCCAAGCGCAGTTTTTCGGCGGCGGCAACCCCCTCCGCTAAATACTCGTCGGCTTCGGCCTGATGCTTGTGGTACCAGTCAAGAATCGCGTTTATTTGCGCAACGGAAACTGTCGGAAACCCGTGGTGAATTCTCTCGACACTGTCTCCCCTTTGATAAATGTGGACGATAGTATCGAGCGTGACACGCGAGCCAGTTACACGGATCGAACCGTGTTGGTCCTGTGTGAGAGGTACTTCCTCGGTGAAGGTGAAGCGTTTCAGGTTCATAGCTCCGGATTCTAACCGCTTTTGATTAGCAGAGCAAAACGTTAGTCTTACGCGCATCAGAAACGGGACCGCTCCCCCTCCTCCCGGCCTCAGGTTATTCCTGATTGTTGGATCAGGTAGTTCCTGCAATGATGCTATGTAAACCTTTCGAACGGTTTTGTTTTGTTTAACTCTCAAGCTCACGAAGCCCGAGAACAGACTGATAAAAACAAGGCCGCACAATCGGATGAAACCCATTCGCGTCCTTATCGCCGACGATCATGCCCTCGTGCGCGCGGGTATTCGTGCCCTCGTGGAAAAAATTAAAGGGATCGTCGTCGTCGGCGAAGCAGGCAAGGGCAAGGAAGCGCTGGAACTGGTCGCGGAACTCAAACCCAGCCTGATGTTGCTCGACATCACGATGCCGGCGGGGAGTGGCTTTGAGGTGCTGGACCATGTGTCCAAGAACTATCCCGAGATACGCGTGATTGTGTTGACGGTCCATGAAGCGGGAGAGTACGCCTTCCGTGCTTTGCGTGAAGGTGCAGCCGGTTTCTTGCCCAAGAGTGCAGCCAGTACTGAGCTTGAACAGGCAATTCACACTGTGATTCGCGGTGATGTTTACATCTCGCCCAAAATTTTACCGGCGTTTGGCAAGAGCACAGGCACGACAAAGGGAGACCTTCTCGCCACGCTCAGTCCGCGACAACGCGAAGTGTTGCGTTTAATCGCGGAAGGTCGCACGACTAAACAGATCGCGCAGGTGTTGGAGATCAGCGTCAAAACTGTCGAAACCCATCGCGCGCAGTTGATGGAGCGTCTCGGCATATACGACGTCGCAGGCCTGGTACGCTACGCGATCAGCGTGGGGCTCATAGAAGTTGAGTAAGTATGAAATGCTCAGGAATTAACTGAGCTGCTGTCAGGATTCTCCCCAATTGCGTAAAAAAAAGAGACCGCTTAGCCTACAGGCCTGTTGAATCACCTCCTGTCTACAAGCGTTTGCAACCCGGCTGTGAAGTAAGTTCCAGGAGGCGCGCGCGTTGTAAAGCAGTGCATTGCTCGCGCGTAGAGAAGGGGGACGGCGGCCAGGGCGAGGTCACCGTCCCCCTCCTGCAAAATGATTTAGTTTGAAGGACTCGGAAAGTGCTTGTAGACGACGAACCAAAGGCTCACGAGCAATTACAAGACCGCCTACAGAGATCCTCACCCACGGGACGCGTGGCTGCGAATCACTCAGAAATCGAGGGGGTGAAACGCAGCCAAGCGTTTATTGAAGTAATGCAGCAGGTGGACCGCGTTTCCACTACTGACCAGCCAGTGCTGCTGATTGGAGAGTCAGGCACAGTTAAAGAACTGTTGGCGTCCGCTATTCATCATCGCAGCGGTCGTCGTGACCAACCATTTGTGGCAGTTAACTGTGGCTCGACCTCCGCGGAGTTGATCGAGGCGGAGTTGTTTGGAGCTGACGGTGGCACTATCTTTCTCGATGAGATCACGGAAACAAATTCATCATTCCAGGAGAAGTTGTTACGTGTAATGCAGACTGGCGAGCTCGGGCGAGTTGGTTCCGAGGAAAGGAGAACAGTAAATATTCGCGTGATCGCGGGCGGCGACCGTAACGTGGAACAAAAAGTAGCGGCGGGAAGACTCCGGAGTGATCTTTTCTATCATCTGAATACAGCAACGATAGTCTTGCCGCCGTTATGCGACGAGCCTGAGCAATCTGAGCCGCTGGTTGACGAAGATTGGGTCACGCTGTCGGAAATTGAAGGCCGGTACGTCGCGCGCGTGCTGGAGCACACTCACGGGAACAAGCAGGCAGCGGCGCGCGTTCTGTCAGTCGATCGTAAGACACTTGATCGCATGATCAAACGTCACCATATCATCTCTCAACACACGCGTGGGCAGGGCGCTAAAGCCTTCCGCGGCGTGTAATCTCACACAAATAATTCCAAGCGAAGGCGCAAAGGCGGCCCAGGAAGAACTCACTTTGCCGCCCTTGTGCTTATGCGCAAAACTGTTCAAAGCTTGACACCCGCTAAACTGCCTTGCTACTTTCTGGCCTCCGTGAAGAAACTCCTGCTTGTCGTTGCGGTTGTCGCCCTCTACATACTTCATCAGGACATCTGGTTCTGGCGGAGTTCCTACCTGGTTTTCGGTTTCATTCCGATTGGACTCTTTTATCAAGGATGTTTCTCAGTGGCCGCGGCGCTGCTGATGTGGTTGCTCGTCACTTTCGCATGGCCGTCTCACCTTGAAGAAGAGGTTGAAAAAGCGAATTCCAGGGAGGATAAAGCGCGTTGATTCCAGCAATCGTCGTCTTTCTCTATCTCGCAGCAGTTCTCTACATCGGTATCTTTGCATTTCGTCGTGCGCGAGGTCGCGAGGAAGCTGAAGATTACTTTCTCGCGAGCCGCTCTCTTGGTCCATTCGTGTTTCTCTTCTCGCTCTTCGGCACGAACATGACCGCGTTTGCGATTCTCGGATCGTCGGGCCACGCCTTCAACAACGGGATAGTGACGTTCGGTTTGATGGCTTCTTCGTCTGGGCTGGTTATTCCACTGACGATCTTTCTGATTGGAACACGCGTGTGGGCACTTGGGAAGAAGTACGGCTTCATGACGCCGGTGCAGATGTTTAGAGACCGTTGGGAATGCAGCCACATTGGAACGGTGATCTTTGTTGTTCAGGCAGTGTTGCTGGTTCCTTACATCATCATCGGCATCATGGGCGGCGGCACTACGCTTTACGCAATCAGCGATGGACTGGTCCCATTTTGGTTTGGCGGCGCGATTGTCGCGATGGTGGTGATGAGTTACGTGTTTTTTGGCGGGATGCGCGGCACCGCATGGGTGAACACGTTTCAGACCGTGCTCTTCCTGTGTTTTGGCGCGCTTGCATTGATCGTGATCGGCGTTGGCATGGGAGGCTTTCGCAGCGCGGCTCAGGCGTTACAAGCGTCGTCGATGTCTTCACTGCTGACGCGCGAGCGAATCTCGCCTTACTACTTTTTCAGCTACACGTTCATCCCACTCTCGGCAATCGCTTTTCCGCACATCCTGATCTTCTGCCTGACTGCGCGAAAGATGAGCCAGTTTAAAAAGACGGTCATCTTTTATCCGCTGTGCATACTGGCAATCTGGCTGCCGTGCGTGTTTCTCGGCGTCATGGCAAATCGCGTAACCGACATTCCGGAAATACGCCAAAAACAGGAAGCCCGGAGAGTGCTGGCCACTCAAGGTCGAACCATGGAACCCGAAGCTCGCGACCACCTGCGTGAGGAGTCGGGCGGCGATGACGTCATCATGCTTTTGCTGCATCGCTATGCGCCGCTCTGGCTCGCGGGTTTGTTGGGCGCCGGCATCATGGCCGCGGTGATGGCGAGCGATTCCCAGATTCTTGCATTGTCGACAATGTTTACGGAGGACGTCTTCGCCTTCTACGGCGGGAAGACTCGCTTCGGCGAGTCCGTGCAAGTACAAACCGGACGCATCTTTATCATCCTGATTACACTGTTTGCCTATGCTGTCGCATTGCGTGCACCGGAGACAATCTTTGAGCTTGCGATTCAGTACGCGTTTTCCGGTTACGCAGCATTGTCTCCTTTGTTGGTCGCGGCGTTGTTCTGGAGAGGCAGTACAAAGTGGGGCGCGTTGGCGGTAACTGTTTGGACTGCGTTGGCAGTGGTGGCTGTTGCCATCTTACAGGCGGTGGTCCCGGCGCCCGCACCTGGACCAGCGACGATGGTCTGGGCGCCTGGAGGTGTCGAGGTTTTGTCGAGAACTCCGGGAGGCACGGCTGTATTTGGTTTCATGCCGGTCGTTCCGATGGTGCTGATCTCGGTGTTATTGATGATTGTCGTTTCGTTGATGACGAAGAAACCCGCTACGGGTACGCTGGCGAAGTATTTTTAGACAAGATTACAGGATTTTCAGGATTAACAAGAAAGGAATTTTGTTATCTTGAAACAATCTTGTAATCCTGTCTAAGGTTTTACCCAAAACAATAGAGGCGACCATCTTGAGAACCAATAACGATGCGGCCGTTGGCTATGGCTGGTGAGGCAGACAACGGCGCGCCAGCGTTGAATTCCCAAAGCTTCGCTCCATCATTCAATCCTAAAACGTAGAACCGCCCATCGTTAGATCCCACAAAAACGCGCTCGCCTGCGATTGCCGGAGATGACTCAACGCGCGCACCTGTCGCAAACGTCCACACCCCTTTGCCTGCCAACGTCAATCCATGGACCAGCTTGTCGCGTCCGCCGACAACCACACGCGTCGTTGAAACTGCCGCAGATGAATAAAACGGAAACTTTCGCTGCGGGTGCTGATAACGCCAGGCAATCTGCTTTTGCGCGAGATTAACACTCAACACTTCGTTATCAAACGTTCCGTAGAACGCTAATCCGGAGCGGAGCGCCGGTGATGCGCCCGTGTAAGCGCCGGATGAAACGTTGAACACTTCTGCTCCATTAGCGATGCGAATCGCGCGAAACAATTCGTCGCACCCCGCTATGAAAGCCATGCCTCCTGAGATACTCGGCGTTGAATGGACCGGCCCATTCGTCTTGGACCTCCACACCAGCGCACCGTCGCGCGCCGAGAGGCAATAGAGGTGTTCGTCGTACGAGCCGATCAAGACTCGATCGCCCACGACCACCGGCGACGATTTGATCTCGCCATTGGTTTTGAAGGCCCAGAGCTTTTTACCCTCCGTTGCGCTTACTGCATTCAGCCAGCCTCCCAGATCGCCGATATAGACCACGCCGCCACCGTACGCCGGTGACGACTCGCCAATCGGTGATCCGGTAGAGAATTTCCAGTAAACAGATCCGTTTTCGAGATTAAGTGCGGTGAGCTCGCCTTTTTGCGATCCGACAAAGACGGTGCTGCCAACAATGGCCGCCGACGATTCGATCGACTCGCCTGCTTCGTAAGTCCACAATTGTTTTAGCGACGTTGGTACGTTCGACTGCGACACGCCAGTTAGCGAGTGATTACCACGGAACTGGGACCAGTTCTCCGCCGGCGTGTCCTGGGCCATCGCGGAAACTGCGAAGCAAAAAACCAGGAGTAACGTCTTTAATAAGCGCATTGGTAAACCTCGATTGCTCCTTCCTTGTTGAAAGGTCGCGGGTTGAAAGTGCCGGTCCACTGCTCAGCCGCTTCGCTTGCGAGATCAGGCAAATCTCTTTGGCTAACACCTGTCGCGCGAAGTTTGTTGCGCAAGTGGCCCGCCTCAGCCAATTGCTCCAGCCGTCGCGCCAGTGCTTCTGTGGCAGTCAAACCAGGTTGCTTGCCGGCCACGCTGGACCAATTGAGCAGCATCTCGTACTGGTCAGCGGCCACACTTTCATTCCAACGCACAACGCAAGGAAGCAACATTGCAATCGCCGCACCGTGTGCAGTGCCGTAACGCGCCGTCAGCGGATTAGCGCAGGCATGAGTAGCACCGAGCATCGAATTCTCAATCGCGACTCCGGCGTAGAACGCGCCCAACTGCATCGCGCCTCGCGCTTCCAGAACACCGGGTTCGCCCATTACTCGTTCGTAATTGGACTCGAGTAAGCGCCACGCTTCGCGCGAAAAAAGTTCAGACAGAGGATTGCGTTTAATAGTGACGAAGGTTTCGACGGCGTGAGCGATCGCGTCATAGCCTGAAGTCGCGGTGATGCCGAGCGGTTGCGTCAAGGTGAGCGCCGGATCCAGCAGTGCAAGTCGAAACGCTGCCTTCGGATCGCCGCAAGCCATCTTCACATGGCTCTCGGCGTCGGAGATCAACGCGTAAGTCTGTGCTTCACTTCCGGTGCCGGCAGTCGTCGGTATGGCAATCATCGGCAACATTGGCCGTGTGGCCTTGCCGTAGCCACGATAGTCAGACATGCGGCCGCCGTTGGTCAGCAGGAAGTTGATGCCCTTGGCGCAGTCCAGTGAGCTGCCGCCACCGAGTCCAATAATCGAATCGATCTTCCACTGCGAAACCACAGCGGCTCCGGCCTCAATCATCCGCGTGTCCGGGTTGACATCGAAATCATGAAAACCAAAGACCTCAACTCCGGCTTTCTCCAGTGGGCCAACTGCTTCCTCGATGTGCCAGGAAGTGATCATCCCGCGATCGGCGACGAGCAAGGTACGCTTAAAGTTCAACTCTCGCGCCAGCTCTCCCAGGCGGTTGATGACTCCTGCGCCAAAGATCACGCGAGTACGAGGTTGAAAATCAAAACCCGTTAAATTCATAAACTTGCTCACGCAAAGGCGCAAAGACGGCAAAGAAAATGAGTATTACTTTGCATCTTTGCGACTTTGCGTTAAACCTCTTCAGTGGATCATCTATTCTTGCGTGCAGTGGCAGGCTTGCCCGCGGCAGCTTCCGCTAGTGCGTAAAGTTGATTTCGGTTCGAAATGTAGAGCACTCCGTTGGCTGGAACAGGTGTCGAGTACACAGAGCTGCCCATGTTGATTTCAGCGAGCACCTTCTTTGTTTTACCCTCCTGCATGATCACCACGTCGCCGTCTTCGTCGCCGACATAGAGCTTGCCGTCAACTAACAGCGGCGAGCCCCAAACGGCTGCAAAGAGGTCGTGCTGCCAGTAAGGTTGGCCCGTCTTTGCGTCCAGGGCGTACAGGAAGCCACTGAAATCAGCCTGGTAAACGATTCCATCCTTGATGGCCGGTGTCGAGATGGAGCGACGTATCTTGTCGAAGTGCCAGACCAGGCCGGTCTTTGTGATATCGCCGCGCTTCGTCGCGTCGATACAATACATGTGGCCCACGCCCTCCCCGTGTTCCGGATCCTGGCCGTTGGCGATGTAAACGCGATCTTCATAGACGACCGGCGTGCTTATCAATTCGTTGCGTGTCTTGGGCCAAACCGACTCCTTCGGATTGGTGTCAAACTCCCACAGTTTCTTCCCTGTCAAAGCTTCGTAACCGCGAATCCAACCGTCGCCCTGCGCATGAATCAATTGGACCACACCACCGATTGTTCCCACCGTAGGTGAGGACCATTGGCCGTGCAGGATTTTGTCGAAGACTGAATTGTCTTCCCAGACCAGCTTGCCGGTCTTCTTATTCACGGCGATGATCGCGGGCGCTTTTGGTGAAGGAATATTTACGTGACTCTCGTCCTGGCCATTTGAAGTACTGACATAAATGAGATCGCCGTAAGAGACGGGTGATGAATTCGCCAGGTTGTGCGGCAGCGACCCGACCTCTTCAATCATGTCAAACTTCCAAACGACGTCGGCGTTGGTTTCGCCCGTCAACTTTTCGTCCGTGACCGGGCCATCGTTCTCCTTATCGCGGAAGCCCTGTGTGTCGAGACACATCAGTTCGGCACGATTAGAAACGTAGTAAACGCGATCGCCGTCAACCAGAGGCGAAGAGGCAACGCCCTGGTAAGGCCAATCATTCACACGACCGGCCGTAAGCTTGTCATGGACCATCTGCCACATAAAAGCGCCGTCCGACTCGCGAAATGCCATCACGACGCCTTTGTCGCCGGTGATCTTCGGATCGCGCAGTCCTTCGTTGTTTGTGCCGACGAACACCATCCCACCGGAGACGACGACATTGCCATAGCTCTGGGAACCGAGTTGGGCCACCCACTTCACGTTATTCTTCGTCTTGACATCCCAGGAGGTCGGAAGCCCCTTCATGTTCGAGATCATGTTGCGGTCCGGCGTTCCGCCCCACATGGGCCAATCGCCCGAGCCCGGATCCGATGCTGAAACTGTAGGCACGAGGCAGTAGACAGCCGCACTCAGAAGAATGAGCGCGCCGACCAGAACACCGACTCGATTAATGATGGCGTTGGATTTTATATTTTTGGATCTCATTTGTTCGCGTACACCTTTATGTTGTCGAAGTAGAGTTCAGCGAGACCGTTGCCGAATATTCCGGGCGCTCCCTGTCGATTAGGAATCGGGTCGATGCGTTCGATCATCCACGCTGCGGGCTCGGGCTCGCCCACCGGCCACGCCTTTCCGCGCGCGCGCGTTTTTCCATCGGGTAGATTCTCGACTTGTAATTTCAAGCGATACCAGGTGTCGGGCTTCCATGCGAAGGGCATGGTTTGTGTGCGAGCTGTTTCCGGTTGCCACGGCTCAAGATGCAGCATCTGGCTATTGCCGTAAAGAGTCAAGACATAGCGTTGCGCAATCACACCCGCGTCACCTTGCTGTCGTCGTTTCTGCGTCGCCGAAACGTCGGCCTCGACAGTGTAGTTGGACCAATCGGACGGGCCGATGTACGCACGCGCGCGGGTGAGTAATGACGAGCCGGTAGTTAACTTGGTGAGCACTTTGTTTCCATTCAGATCCTGAACGGTAAATTTCAGCGTCGTATTAACCCAGCTTGGCGGTAGCGTGTTGACGGCGAATGAATCGAAGGTTTCGCTCCATGGTAGTGGAGGAAAGACGCGGACATTCGCTGTTCCTGTGACGCCGTCGACAGTGGCTTTAACCCAACCCGCCTGGGCCACTGTGTCGGCGCCTGCGGTGAACTGACCGTTCTCGACCGTGCCTTTCAATTGATCGAGTGACCAGCTTGCAGCGGGCTCTTCGCGAATGAAATTGCCTTGCGTATCGAAAAGCCGGGCACGAAAACTGACCTTATCGCCCGCTTTGAGTATCAACTCAGTCGGCACGACCTGGACGTGAGTCACGGGACCCGAACTCACGTTGCTTCCGACTGCCGAAGATGGCTTTTCTGAAGAGGTGTGGTTCGATTTCTTACCGATGCAGTAAAGATTCGAGTCGCTGGCGAAAAAGATACGGCCGTTGGAGACTGCGGCAGATCCGATGATCGCTTCAGGCTGCGCTTCAGTGCCCAATTGATCCTGATCGAGAATCTCACATCCGGTCGCACTCGGTTTGAGTATGAAGAACTTTCCATTTTCCGTGCCGACATACAGCTTGCCATCGGCGAGCACTGGCGATGCCTTCTGGATCGTTCCGAGATTTTGTAGCCAGAGTTGCTTGCCGGTATTTACATCAAATGCCGCGATGTTTGCGCCGTTATCGACCTGATAAAGCCGGTCGCCATCGAGCACCGGCGACGAGAATCCCCCCTGCCAACCGTAGACGGTCCACTTGATCTGTTCTTTCGTGAGCGCGCCCTTTCCCGTCGCGTCAACTGCGACCATCATTCCCATCTCGTTTGACGCGAGATTCTCTTCGCTGTGCGTGAGAATCGCAGTAGTGCCGTGTACGACGACGCCGGTGTTTAGCCCGCGTTTGCTGATCTCGTACTTCCAGACCGGCTCGCCTGTCTGCGGTTTAATGGCATGAACCACACCGTCGCTAGCTCCCTGAATGAGCAGGCGCATTCCATTGACGTTGACGATGATCGGAGGCGCATACGTGGTGTCGTATGGCCGGCCTCCCGGCGCGCTGACGTAAACAGTCTCACCGGTTTTCTTGTCGAAGGCCATGAACCGGTGCGCGCCGTTTCCGTGCTTACCCCATTGGAAGGTGACGCCACTGATGATAACGAGGTCGCCGTCGATGATCGGCGACACTGTGCGACCGCCGTGCGTTGTCAACAATCCAAAGTCTTCACCGAGCGAACGTTCCCATAAAACTTTTCCATCACGATTCAAGCCGATGAGATTGCCGCCTACGCCAAACACGTAGACGTTTCCCGTCGAGGGATCACCTGCCGGAGAGGCCCAGCCGACGCGATGCGGAGGCACGTCGCTCAAGTAGACGTTGAAGCGATGCTCCCAGAGCAACTTTCCCGTGTCGGCGTTAAAGCACATCAGTCGCTCTTGTTCCGACTCGCCCTTGCCGGCCGTGTTTTGCAGGTAAACTCGATCTCCCATAACGATCGGCGCTGAGCGGCCACCATATGGAGCTTTCCACGCGAGATTGTCACCACTTGGAGACCATTTCACCGGCAGGTTTTTTTCCGCCGAGATGCCGTCGCGAGCAGGTCCACGCCATTCAGCCCAATCGCTCGCCGCGACGAGCGAAAAGGCGAGACAAAGATTCAAATAAATGGATAGCAGAGTAGTCATTTTGGAGGCCCGTCAACCAAAAGTAGAAAAGCGATTAGAAGTATGCGCGCTTGCAACCTTAAGGATGTACAATACGTAAGCTCACGTTGCTGCGTTTACAATTTTTCTGAATTCTAGCAGGTTCTGTTTGTCAGCCACAAAGAAGCACGAGAAGCCAAAATAAGTTTGCGCTGACTTCTGTGCCTTTTTGTGCTTCTTTATGGATCCTTTTTTGTTCACCGCGAGGAGAAATCATGTTGGTGCTGCAAAAGGTCTTCTTCTTTTCGCTGCTGGCGCTGCTGTTTGTTCAAAATACGACCCCTTCAAAACAGGAACTGAACGATCAGCTTTATGAAGCTGTTCGCAAAGGGGACGCACCGGCCGTCACTTCGTTGCTGGATCGTGGCGCTGATGTAAATGCAAAGTTTCGCTACGGTACGACTGCGCTATTCAAAGCTGCTGAGCGTGGCAACGCCGAAGTTGCCGGTATCCTGCTCGCGCGCGGTGCTGATGTGAAAGTAAAAGATACGTTTTATCAAGCAACGGCGATGACGTGGGCTCTCAATGGCAAACATTACGACGTCGTGCGCCTGCTGCTCCAAAAAGGATCGGACGAAGTCGAGGATGTTTTATTGCAGGGCGCGCAGGAGAGTAATCCGGAGGTCGTTAAGATGGCTCTCGATACCGGCAAAGTTAAACCGGAGACTTTGACGGTCGCGCTTGCTGCCTCAGAGGGAAATGACAAGAATGCGGCCATCACTGAGATATTGAAAAAAGCGGGTGCCCAACCTCCGCTCGCAATCGACGCAGCCACGCTCCAGTCGTATGCCGGCAAATACAAAGGCGACACGGGCCCTGAGGTCACAATCACCACCAAGGATGGAAAACTGTTTGCGACTGGATTTGGCCGGCAGGGGCTGGCATTGATGCCGCTCGACAAAACGACTTTTCGGCCGGTGGTATTTGGTGGAGTTACTTTTACCTTCAATGTCGAAGCCGGCAAAGTTTCAAGCCTGACTTTCAAGCAAGGTCCAAACACGAACCAAATGAAGCGCGTTGAAGAGGTCAAACCATGAAACGATTGGTACTCGCTCTCATTGTCCTTGTGGTAGGTTTTACTGCGACGCAAGCACAGAACTGGCCGCAGTTTCGTGGTCCAAGCGCGACCGGAGTAAGTGAAGGTAAAGCAAAGCCCGTCAAATGGGACGCGTCCACATCACAAAACGTTCGTTGGAAAACGCCTATCCCCGGGTTGTCACACTCGAGTCCGGTGGTCTGGGGTGACAAGATCTTCGTGACTACGGCGGTCAGCAGTGCGCCTAAAGATGAAACTCGGTTCGGACTCTACGGCGACGTCGAACCAGTCAAAGATGATCCCAAGCATGCCTGGAAAGTGTTTGCTATCGACAAGTCGACAGGCAAAATTCTTTGGGAACGTACCGCCTACGAAGGAATTCCGAAAGTTAAACGTCACCCGAAGTCATCGCATGCTGCCTCGACACCGGCGACCGACGGAAAATACCTGATCGTTAACTTCGGTTCGGAAGGTCTTTACGCCTATGACTTAAACGGCAAGCTCTTGTGGAAGCAGGATCTCGGCGTGCTTGATGCCGGATGGTTCTACGATGTCGACTACCAGTGGGAATACGGCAGCTCTCCGATCATCTACAAGAACCTGGTGATAGTCCAGGCCGATATCCAAAAGAATTCCTTCATCGCTGCTTACGACATCAAGACTGGAAAGCAAGTGTGGAAGACTTCGCGTGAGGAGGTCCCTTCCTGGGGCTCGCCCACAGTTTATGAAGGCAGCCTGCGCGCGGAACTGATTGCCAACGGAACCAAGGCGATCCGGGGTTACGATCCGCTAACTGGAAAAGAATTATGGCGGCTGGGACCAATGTCCGAGATTACTACCCCGACACCTTTCGTCGCCCACGATCTGATCTTCGTCACCAGTGGTTACCCACCAGTGCAGCCCATCTATGCTATTCGACCAGGAGGCAACGGCGACCTGACGCTGAAGGATGGAAAGGAATCGAGCGAGTTCATTGCCTGGAGCAAGCAGCGTGGTGGTCCATACATGCCAACGCCGATCGTTTATGGCGATTTGCTTTACACCTGCTCGAATCAGGGTGTGTTAACGGCTTACAACGCAAAGAGCGGCGACCGTGTTTACCAGGAGCGATTAGGTGGAACTGGCGGCGCGTTTACCGCTTCCCCTGTTGCCTCCGACGGAAAGATTTACCTTTCGAGTGAAGACGGCGACGTTTTCGTCGTGAAGGCCGGGCCGTCATATGAGTTGCTGGCGAAGAACCCGGTTGGTGAAGTCATGATGGCCACACCGGCTATTTCGGATGGACTGGTGATAGTGCGCACCATCTCGCATCTGTTTGCTTTTGGGGAAGCGCCTGCTTCAAACAACAAATCAGGAAAATAGCCACGGATGAACAGGGAAAGGAACTAGTTCAGTGAAACTATCACGTCGAATTGCTTTAGCACTTAGCCTTGGGATCTTTTTTGCGGCGCTTAACTCGCTCGCGTTCAATGCCTCAGCAGGGAACTGGCCACAATGGAGAGGTCCTGACGGCTCCGGCATCTCCAATGAGAAAAACCTTCCGTCTGAATGGAGCCCAACCAAAAACATCAAGTGGAAGACGGCAATCGACGGTCGCGCGCATTCATCGCCGATCGTTTGGGGCAACAGAGTGTTTCTAACGACTGCTGTTGAAGGGCCGGTGGTGCCCGGAGCCAAGGCTGTGAAGCACATGGACGGCGATAAAGAGTTTCTCCATCCGGACAGCGTCGGCGCGGATCGTAAGCACACGTTCAAAGTGATCTCCCTGGACCGCGATACGGGAAAGATCGTTTGGGAATCGACTGCATGGGAAGGCACGCCGTACGACAATCGTCATCGGAAGAGTTCGTATGCTGCATCGACACCGGCTACAGACGGCAAGTTGGTCTACGCGTTCTTCGGCACTGAAGGTCTTTACGCGTACGACTTCAAGGGCAAGCTGGCATGGAAAGCGCAGCTCGGAAACCTCGGCACCGTCGGCATGGGCACAGGCACATCGCCAATTCTTTTTGAGAACCTGATCATCGTGCAGTGTGATGAAGAGAACGGCGCAGCGTCGTTCATCGTTGCGCTCGATAAGAAGACCGGCAAAGAAGCCTGGAGAACTCCGCGAAAAGTGCAGGTAAGTTGGTCCACTCCTCTGCTGGCGCGCACTTCAACGCGCGCGGAATTGATCACGAGCGGAACAGAGTCAGTGATCGCATACGATCCCGCCACTGGGAAAGAACTGTGGCGTCACAAGGGCGTCGAGAGCAATGCGATTCCCTCGCCGGTGGCGAATAATGAAATGGTGTTTTTGGTTGCGGGCTTTCCGGCAAAGATCGCGCTGGCGATTCGTTTAGGACAAAGCGGGGATCTCACGGGTACACCCAACGTGCCGTGGAAGTATGAGAAAGGCACAGCATATGTGCCGTCACCGATTCTGTATGGCGACTATCTTTATCTGACAACCGACCGCGGCATCCTCACTTGCATCGACGCCAGGACAGGCGAAGTGAAATACGAAGGCGGACGAATTCCCATTCCGGCGACTTTCACAGCCTCTCCAGTAGCGTTCGAAGGAAAGATTTTGATGACCAGCGAAGACGGCGACACATTCATCGTGAAGTCAGGTCCGAAGCACGAGATTCTCGGCACTAATTCGATTGGAGAGCCGGTGTACGCGTCTCCAGCAATTGCGGACGGCAGAATTTTCATTCGCGGCGAGAAGAATCTGTACTGTATTGGGAGCTAGTTTTTTCAATCGAAGGATTAACTACGAAGGCACAAAGACACAAATTTGTGCCTTTCTGTCTTGGTGGTTATCTATTCAGGAAACATTCTTGCCATTCGGGCGTCTAACAAGTAAATATCAAAAAGAGGTTTGGCTTATGTTTGGGCGATCCATTTTCTTGCTATTAATCGTGTGCGTCCTCCTGGGCTCAGGCTGTAGCTCAGACTCCAGGCAAGCGCACGACGCTGCAGTCGAACAGCACCGCCAGCAACAAGCTGCCCAGGCTCCGTCCGCGCCCGTCGCCACGACGAGCCCGTCTCCGCAAGCGAGTGTTTCACCATCCCCCGGTCAAACAGCGTCAGCCGAACCTGCCCCTGCGCGAAACTATTGGACCAACTTTCGCGGCCCCAAACGCGACGGAAAGTATGACGAAACACCAGTCTCCACGAACTGGCCGGCCAATGGATTACCGGTGATCTGGAAACAACCAGTGGGCGTCGGACACTCCTCCTTCGTCGTTGCCGATGGAAAGGCCTACACAATCGAGCAAAGACGAAATCAGGAGGTTGTCGCGGCTTACGACCTTGGAACCGGTCGTGAGTTGTGGGCACAAAAGTGGAATGCCGAATACACCGATTCGACCGGCGATGGACCACGCTCAACTCCGACATGGGACCAGGGCCGGATTTATGCGCTTGGCGCCACTGGCGAGTTGCGTTGTCTCGATGCCAACACGGGCACGGTGATCTGGGGCAAGAATATTCTCTCCGACAATCAGGCACGAAACCTACCCTGGGCCATGGCCGCATCGCCATTG
>JBKPJS010000223.1:0-4044 GCA_046730815.1 Acidobacteriota bacterium | reverse complement strand
ACTGCACTTCGAGCGCATTCGCCGCCAACTGCGCCATTTGCTCGGGACGAATTTGCAGGTGGAGCTCGAACGATTGCTCCTCAACCTGCTCCGTGCTTTGCGGAATTGGTTCCTTGTGGCCGCAGTATGGACACGTCAGGAAACCGTCGCCTGGCTCGAAAAGAAGGTCAGCCCCGCAAGACGAGCAAGGGTAATGGTGGACCTCATTCGCTGCCACGGTTCACCCAATTAAAGTTGGATAGCTTATGCACGAAGGTCAGTTTACAGGATGTACATGATTTATCAGGATTGACACGTAATCATTCGCTGCCACGGTTCATTCCGAATACGCGATCAAAGAAAGCCGCGACGGCGGAGTCAACCTTCACGAGGTTTGCATGGCGCATGAAGTGATGCGTGTCGTCAGGTATTACTAACTCCTCATAGGTCACTCCCGCCTTTTCCAATCGCCTTACCAAATCCGTCGTTTGGTTGAAACGGACGTTGCGATCGTCGTCACCATGGATCAACAACACCGGCGACTTCCAGCTTTCGATCGCGGAAACTGGTGACGACTGCCACGCCACATCGAGTGCGTGCTGAACGTCTGGAGCCTTCTCGTAACGATTCTCCAGCAACCCCGCAGCGCGTTCCGCGGTCCAATTGTGCACGCCGTGTATGTCGACTCCGGCGGCGAATAGCTGCGAGTCGCGAGCCAACGCCAGTGCCGTCAGAAACCCGCCGTAAGAACCGCCGTAGATCCCGATCCGCTTCGCATCAACCTGGGCCAGCCGCTGCAAATACTCGGCGCCGGCTTTTACGTCCTGGTATTCAGACGCGCCTTGGGCGCCTGCATTCAGTGGGCGATGAAAATCGTGGCCGTAACCAATCCCCAACCGGTAATTGATCGACAAGACCAGGTAACCTCGACTCGCCAGGTATTGGTTCAGTGCGTATGCGTTTGTGTAGTAGTCAGAGTAGTGCCAACCGAGCAGCATCTGTCGCGGTGGTCCACCATGAACGTAGACGATCGCCGGCTTCTTCGCAGCGCCGCCCGCGGTTTCAAACAACTGCCCGTGAACTTCAACTCCGTCCGGCGCTTTGAAGACCACGTTCGTCGGGACGACCAGTTGAGAGGCCGGAAAATCAGCGGGAATGCGATCTTCCGCGACTAGCGTTGGTTTACTGGATTTACCGCCGTCCGCAGGCATCACAGTTGGCAGTGGTGGACGTTGCGCGGTCGCGCTGAGATACGCGATGTATTTGCCGTCGCCGGTTACAAACGGTGTCCACTCAAGTCCTTTGCCGGAAGTCATGACGACAGGTTCCGCGCGGTCGACGGGAACTTTCACGATATGCCGTCGATCGATGTCGTCAGCGTCAGTTCCTGCATTTCCGGCGAAGACCATGTAGCGGCGATCACTGCTGATCGCGATGTACTCCGCCATGTAGTTGCCGGGCGTTAGCAATAAAGGCTCGCCGCCGTTTTCTGAAATTGAGTAAAGATGTGGCCAACCGTCGAGATAGGAGAGAAAGACGATGCGGCGCGCGGCGGCCCAGTGCAGGTTTGTTTCGCCATGAGTGCCCGTTGGAGAGCCCCGTAATGTAAACGGACTCTTCCAGAGTTGTTGTCCTTCGCCGGTGCTGGCGTCGGCTGTCCAGATGGACCAGGCCTGCGGGCGTCGTTCGAGAACTGGTTCGGGGGCGCCGCCGTTTCCGGGTCGTCGCACAAACGCGATTCGCTTTCCATCAGGCGACCAGCGCGGGCTCGAATCGCGTGCAGTCGACGGCGCGAGATACGTGATCGGCGTCGAGTCGTTTGTGTAGACGCCGACGAAAGAATGGTCGCCGCGGTTGGAAACAAAGGCCAGCCTCGCGCCATCGGGCGACCACTCGGGCGCGCCACAGTCGCCGCGTGCGTAGAAGAACCGCTTGGCTGGTGTCGAGCCGTCAAGCGGAGTAGACCAAATGGCGCGATCTTTTACGAAGACCGCCTTGTCGCTCTTCGGTGAGATTAATGGTTCATCGCCCTCGCCCAAAAGCTTTGGCTCGCCACCGGCAAACGGCACGCTCCAGATCTGGACCTTCATTTGGGTTGTCGCGATTGCGGGATTGACGCCGACTGAACTGTCAAAGTTTGAGCCGTGATCTCCGCCGCGCACGTAAACCACATACTTGCCGTCGGCGGAGAGCGAAAGACTCGTCAGCTCCTGGCCATCGTCTATCTGGTAATTCGTCAGGCGCCGTGGCTTGAAGTTAGGTCCTTCAGCGACCCAGACGTTACGCGCGCCACGCTCGTTAAATGCCCAGGCGATCCGCGAGCCCGTTGCAGACGCAGTCAGCTCGTTGGGAAACGGGTAACTCTTGATCTGTTCCACAGTGAACGACTGCGATGCGGCTTGTTGTGGCGATGGAAGAAGCGATGTGGTTACGACTATCAGCGCGCCAATCAAGAAGACGACGGCGCGCCGCATGCACCGGTGCTCGGGAGACATTTGCATAAGTATCATCCTGCTTTCAGCGTTGATTGGTCGCATCCAATCACACTCACGTTTTTCTGGCAAGTAGCCTCGGGCAGGAAAATACTTTCTCGCTCTGCGCCTTTGCCACAAAGGAAAACAAAGGTCACAAAAATCAGCGAGCCGGCGGTCGCTGTCCAAATAACGGCGCCCGATTCGAATCCGCGGTTCAGCAACAGTTCAGTTCCAGATGGAGGCGGCGGCGGCGGAGCGCCGGTCAATAGCGAATAAAGCAGGGATGACCGGATAAAAGCAAGAACCGTCATGGAGAAAGAAGCACAAATAATTTCGCTAAGATTTGTTGTGCTTTTTGTGCTCCTTTGTGGCAATCTTCTGAACCGTGCTGACAGTTGAAGATTATCGCCGCGTCTACGCCGACGAGCTTCGCTTTGTGGCGAACCTTACGCCTGCGCTGGTCGAGGCCTTTGCGCGCGTGCCGCGCGATCAGTTCATCGGCCCTGGACCGTGGCGCGTTGGCTCGCCGGAGTTGAGAGCACTTGCAGCGGTGGGACTGGGTGAGTCGAACTATATCGATGTGGATGATCCGCGTCATCTGTACCATAACGTGGTGGTCGTGCTCGACGCCGCCGGCGACATCAACAATGGGCAGCCGAGCGCACTCGGTCGTTGGATCAGCTGCCCTCGATCTCGAGGCCGGCTCTCGCGTCTATCACCTCGGCTGCGGTGTGGGCTACTACACTGCAATCATGGCTGAAGTAGTTGGACCAGATGGTTCTGTGGTGGCGAGTGAAGTGAACAAGGACTTAGCCGAGCGTGCGCGTCAAAACCTGGCGGCTTACGGTAATGTGCGGGTGCACTCAGCCGACGGAGCAGAGTTAGATCCGGGTGAATGCGACGCTATGCTGATCAATGCCGGCGTCAC
This sequence comes from Acidobacteriota bacterium, assembly GCA_046730815.1. Taxonomy (GTDB): domain Bacteria; phylum Acidobacteriota; class Blastocatellia; order Pyrinomonadales; family Pyrinomonadaceae; genus PSRF01. Next base: position 663 of record JBKPJS010000223.1, on the reverse strand, counting down.
ACACCCGCACCGGCTGTGGTTGAATCGACTGCGAGAAGGCGGGCGTCTTGTCGTACCAATCACGATGGCCACCAGCCCAACGCTGGGTGCGGGAGTAATGATGAGGATCGTGCGTAGCGGCGATCGCTTTGCGGCGCGTGGTGTCACTCCGGTCGGGATCTACTCCTGCATTGGTATGCGCGACGCGACGATGGAGCCAATCCTCCGCAAGGCTCTGATGTCCCAGGAGCTACTCAGGGTGAAGTCGTTGCGGCTTGAGCCACATGAGGCAGATGAGATGTGCCTGGCGCACGGAGCCGTTGTGTGTTTTAGCAAAGCTGCGATAAACGCCGAGCCTTGAGCTGAGGTAGATACTGGGTGCCTTCGAGATTCGATGAAAATCCACATGCTAAATCTGCGCATGCTTGAGCCTTCACGAAGCAATCAAATGAGAGTCGGGTCATTTCGCGACGGACGCAATGTGAACCCAGACTTCAGAGAATTATTACTGCCTTTCAACGCGCCCAACGTTGAACATTCGATTCGAGAGCAAAATCATGGATGACGAAAAAAAGTGGATCGTTTCAGACAAAGATCATCTCGAAGCATGGCAGCTGCGATGATTGGCCGCCGAGTTGAAGACGATCCTCAACAAAATAGGTTAATTGTGGAGCAACTGTAGGG
>JBKPJS010000222.1:0-9690 GCA_046730815.1 Acidobacteriota bacterium | reverse complement strand
GTGATGCCCTGTTGCTCGCTCGTCAACCGAATAAAACGTCCTGGCGAAATCTGAAGCGTCGTGAAGAGGGTAGCGCCTTTCGTGCTTATGTCCTCCGTCACCGTGTGTTCACTCTCGACAACTTCGCCGTTCAAGTCAAGTATCTCGACTCGCATATCAACCGCAATGTTGTGCCGCGTAAACTCGCGCTGATCTTCTGACATAAGCGGCCTGAGCATATGTTCCGCCGCCGTTGATCCCTCAATGACATTGGTTGAGATGTCGTAGCGCTTCCAGGGCTCTTTCTCATAACTGGCCGGCGCTCGTTTTCCGATGAAAGCGACGCCGACGTCGAATACTGTTTGCTTGCCGGAGGGATTTGCTTTCAGGTATCTCACGATCGACCAGACACGGTATTGATCTTCGACGTGATCAAACACGCGCAACTGTCGCGGCATGGGGATCGTCATGTGCAACAAACGACCTCGTTCAGTCGGACGTTTGAGCGTGAAGCCCGCTCCGAAAGGAGTCACATTGGTGAGTCTGGTCACCTCCTGCCACTCAAAATCCGGCGTTTCCCGGCATCTCACGCGCACCGGTAAGTGCAGTGCCAACCGCTCACGAATTCGTTTCCAATTTCGTTCTTCACTCATGGGAGCTGTCGCCGGTTTGGGAAGCGTCTAAAAACGTCGGGAGTGCTTACACGAAGCTATTGATTTTATTAGAGTTTTCGGCTATTTCGTGATTGCAAAATATGCCCAAAAAGGGCTAAAATATGGGCACGTTGATAGTAATGCTTCACCCTGTTTTTCTCCCCGAAAAAAGCGCCAAACTCAAGCTCAGTATCTCTCAAACAGGGTCAACTGCGTCGCGGATTGTACTGGAAAGGCTAGTAGATGGAAACAACTTCTGAACGCAACCATATAAACATCGAAGATGAGATGCGCCGGTCGTATCTCGACTATGCGATGTCGGTGATCATCGGCCGCGCGCTGCCGGATATTCGCGACGGTTTGAAGCCGGTGCACCGGCGCGTGTTGTGGGCCATGCATGAGCTGGGCAACACCTACAACAAGGCTTACAAGAAGAGTGCGCGCATCGTCGGCGACGTAATCGGTAAGTATCACCCGCATGGCGACATGCCTGTGTACGACACGATCGTGCGTTTGGCCCAGGACTTCTCGATGCGCTACCCGTTGATCGACGGACAGGGTAACTTCGGATCAGTGGACGGCGATGCCGCAGCCGCGATGCGTTACACCGAGATACGCATGGCGCGTTTGGCGACTGAAGTGCTGGCCGATATCGAGAAAGAGACTGTCGTTTTTCAACCAAACTACGACGAGTCGTTGAGTGAGCCAACAGTTTTACCGGCTCGCGTTCCGAACCTCCTGATTAATGGCTCTGACGGTATTGCAGTTGGAATGGCCACAAAAATTCCGCCTCACAATCTCACTGAGATCGTCGATGCCACTTTGGCGTTGCTGAAGGATCCCGAGATGACGGTAGAGGGTCTCACAAAGATTGTGACTGGGCCCGACTTTCCCACCGGCGGATTTATTTACGGACGTGAGGAGATCAGAAGGTCGTATGTTGAAGGCCGCGGCGTCTTGCAGTTACGCGCGCGCGCGGGCATTGATCGCATCGGGCGCGGTGCACAGGAGCGCGATGCGATCATCATCACCGAAATACCTTTTCAGGTAAATAAAGCGCGTTTGCTTGAACGCATCGCCGAGTTGATCAACGAAAAGAAAATCGAGGGCGTCTCCGACTTGCGCGATGAGTCAGACCGCACCGGAATGCGCATCGTTGTGGAGTTGAAGCGCGACGGGGTACCGCAAGTCGTTCTAAATAAACTTTACAAGCTGACTCCGATGCAGTCGTCTTTCGGCGTTATCAACCTCGCGATCGTCAACGGGCAGCCTCGCGTTTTGAATCTCAAGCAGATGCTCGAGGCGTTTATCGAGTTTCGCCGCGAGGTCGTGCGCAAGCGAACCGAGTACGAGCTGCGAAAAGCCAAAGCCCGCGCCCACATTCTCGAGGGATTGACGAAAGCAATCGACGCGCTCGATTACATTGTTACGCTTATTCGCAATTCGCGCTCAGTGGATGAAGCGCGACAATGGTTGACGGGACAGTTGAAAACGACGAGCGAAGTGAAGACGTGGAAAGGCGTTCCCTCTGATATCCAACTGAAAACATATTTGGCCAAGTTGCAGAAGGCGATGGACACGCTCGCGTTCTCAGAAATACAAGCGCAGGCGATTCTTGATTTACAACTGCGACGACTATCAGCTCTAGAAAGGCAAAAGATCACCGACGAATACGAACAGATAATCAAGCTCATCGCAGAGCTCGAAGAGATTCTTGGCAACGAGCGATCGCTGCGACGTGTTATTTCGAAGGAACTGGAAGAGGTCAAGAAAGACTTTGGCGACGAACGTCGCACCGAGATCGTTGACGAAGGCGTCGAGCTTTCGATCGAAGATCTGATTGCCGACGAAGACGTTGCGATCACTGTCACCAACAGCGGTTACATCAAGCGAACGCCGATCACGACTTACTCGAGTCAGGGCCGTGGCGGCAAGGGCCGTTTTGGCGCTGCCGCCAAAAACGGCGACTTCGTCGAGCATCTCTTCATCGCGACGACTCATGCCTACCTGATGATCTTCACCGACGACGGCATGGTCTATAAGATAAAAGTTCACGAAGTGCCTGACGCAGCAGCTTCGGCTCGTGGCAAGGCCGTCGTGAATCTCATCAACATCCCTTCAGATCGAAAACTGGCCGGCGTTGTTCCGGTGCGCGAGTTTGCCGAGGGACGTTACGTCGTGATGGTCACGCGCAAAGGCGTGATCAAAAAGACCTCGCTGGCTGACTTCCAGAACATTCGCACCAACGGCATCATCGCGATAAACATTGATGAGGGTGATCAGTTGCTCGACGTGGTATTGACGGACGGGACGAAGCGCATCTTCATTGCCACTCACGACGGGCTTGCGATTCGTTTTGACGAAAAGAAGGTGCGTCCGATGGGTCGTGCGACGCGTGGCATGCGCGGGATCGACTTGCGTCAGGACGATTACGTAGTCTCGGTCTGCCCGGTCTCGGCGGAAGATAAGGAACGGATGTTGTCCGTTTCAGAGCAGGGTTACGGGAAGCAGACTCCGATCACAACCTACCGATTGCAGTCGCGTGGTGGCAAAGGCGTCATCAACATGAAGACGACTGAAAAAACCGGCAAAGTAGTGGCGGTGTTTCCAGTTGAAGATGAGGCGGAGATCATGATCATCACGCAGCAAGGAAAGCTGATCAGACTCGAAGCCGCTGACATTCGTAAGACGGGCCGCAGTGCGCAGGGCGTGCGTTTGATCAAGACCGATCCGGGTGATAAAGTCACCAGCGCCTCTTTAGTCGAAGCCGCCGCTGAGGAAGAAACCGAGCCACAGATGAACGCGGATTAAAACGGACACGAATTAACACAGATAAATCTGTCTTTATCCGTGTTCATTCGTGTCTTATTTATCCGTGGAATCCGTGGTTACCCATTCTTCCCCGCCTTCGTAGATTTCTTTTTTCCAGATGGGCACCGTGCGCTTGAGTTCTTTTATGGCCCATTCGCAGGCTTGAAACGCTGCCTGGCGATGCGGCGCGCTGGCGGCGATGACCACGCTCGTCTCGCCGATTTCCAGCCGGCCGGTGCGATGCACGATCCCGAGGTGCGCAATGTCGAAACGCTTGTGTGCTTCTGCGCCGAGGCGCTGCATCTCAGTCAACGCCATCAGCTCGTACGCCTCATAGACCAAATAAAGAGTTCGTTTTCCATTGGTCCATTCGCGTGCGTAACCGTCGAGCGTCACGGTCGCTCCACACTCGGGCAAGACAACCCGCCGGGCAACCTGGCCCACATCAATTGTCTCTGTAGTTAACTCGAAAAAATCGTGCGACCCTCCACTCACGGGGGGAAACACCGCTAACTCATCGTTCTCCTTTAACAACGTCTCGGGTGTAGCGTATTCCTGGTTCACGGCAAACAAAAGCGAACGTCCAAAACGTTCGAGGGGTGAAAATCTCGTGACCAGATTTTGGAAAGCACTCGCCACTGTTGCCGGAGCGTCAAGCGAGAGCTCAAGCGGATTCGCATCAACCACATCTCGCGCAGCCCCGAAAAAGAGCACACGGATCTTTACCGCCTCGTTCATTCAAACTCAATCCTCCTGCCACTATGCCCGTTACTCTTAGCCAACTCGTGCACGCGTGCACGTTCTTCGTAACCCTTTACTGCAATATTCAACATCCCGCGCAGTCGTTGCAAACGTTCCGAAGTTGAGCGGAGTTCGAGGAGCTCCTGTTTCACGTCGGCCTCGATCTCCATCGCGGCAGCAACAAGAAACGACAGGCGCTGCGGTTCAGTGTTTGAAATGTCGGGCAGGGTCGCGCGCTCGTCGTTGATGGTGCGCACGGCTTGCGCGATGCGCGTGAAAGTTTCTGCGACTTCCTTCGAAGCGGCGGCGAGCCGCGCCGTATCTTCTTCATCGTCTTCGAAGTAACTGACCTCGGCCACAAGGTATGGATCGCCGCGTTCGACATAAGAATCGATGCGGAACCGGATCACTCCAATAGTCAGTATGTTCGAACGTCCATCGGCGAGAGTTTGTGTTTCAGAAACTTCGGCAACACATCCAACGTGGCCCACAGGCGGAATTTCACTTTCAGAGCTGGTCGTATCGAGATAAGCAAGGCCGAAAAGATTGTTCGTCAGCTTAATGTCTGAGAGCATCTGGCGATAGCGAGGCTCGAAGATGTGGAGAGGCAAAGGCACGCCGGGAAATAGGACCACCGGCAAGGGAAACAATGGGAGATGGTACACTCCACGCACTTTGTCGTTTGCTTCGCTCATCTTTTCGGGCGGTACGCGAGGGATTATGTCAGAGCGGCGAGCAGAAGTCAGTCGCGGAGAGAAAACGGCCCCCGCGTCGTGTTGGGCAACGGCGCGGGGGCCCTCGAGCACACCGTCCGATGAAGAGGGTTTCACCTACGGTGCTGACGGACGCCAAAGGGAGTGGCGTCCGGATCCGTCAAAGAATGTGAGCGAACAATTCCAGCCGGTGCACCGGCGTCAACTTGCAAATACTGGCCAGCATGTCTTCGAGCTCGAAAGGCTTGGCGAAAAAGCCGTCGGCGCCTGCGGCGAAACACTTGTTGCGCACGTCGGGCGTGCTGTTTGAGCTCATGATCAAAACTCGCGAATGCGACAAGTGGCCTTTAATGTACTCCAACAGTTTCAGCCCGCTCTGCGGCGTATCTCTGTCAGGGGGCATCTGCAGATCCAGTATCGAAATATCGGGCTTGTAAAACGTCGCTCGTCGAATCGCGGTCTGCATATCGTTTGCAGTCACCACGTCATACTCATCCGACAGCGACCAATAAAGTTGCTGCGTGATGGTGGAGTCATCATCGACGATCAAAATCCTGGGCTTCATTACGGGAGCGTTCCTGCCTTCCTTTGCTGCACGCGGTTGCAAAGGCTGTACCGTGTCACCGATCGATATACGAAAACGATAAACAAAGCGGATTCAGGATCTGCAATGAGTCTTGCGTGTAGACGGATGTAAACACCCGGCTGTGATGCGTCCTCAATCGTAGACGGTGGAACCACTGATCTTCACAGATGAAGACGGATTATCCGTGTTAATAATCCGTGAAGATCTGTGGCTTACTGCGGTGGCTTGATGGGCTTGGGAGGAGGCTCGTCGTCTTCGCCAACCTCATCGACCACCTTCAACTCGGCGCCAAACTTCTGATAATTGCGAAAACGTACAACGTTCCGACTCTGCAGTACAAACTTGGGCTGTCTGGTCGTTAGCAAGATCTCGGAGTGGGTCGGCAAGAGGTACTTCCGTTCGTTGATTGTCACCCAGTCGTAGTCGATCAAGCTGCTGGCGGCGGTGATGGGAAAGTCAGGCGGAATCTCCGTCGCGATCTGTTCAAACCGCAGCACGCGATCCAACTCGCGATCGATCCAGAGGCGGCCGCGCGAGCCAACAACCGCGCGCGCGCCAGTGTCCGCCAAACTCAGCGTCAGTTGCGAAAACTCTTTCTTGACTATGTATTCGTAAACGACTGTTCGCCTGCCTTGAATAACGTCGGTATCGACGAGGCGAAACTCAGTTTTGGATTCGGGCTTGAAAATATCCGCAACAGCAGAAACATATTCCACGCCGCTGGACGACGCGCCTTTGGGCACATATTTACTGTAATCACTGCTCGCTTTCGCATCGTCGCCGGCGGGCATTCCATTTACGGTGAGCACTTTGTACTCCTCGCCGACGTTTGCCCGGTAGCCCACAGCGATTGAGAGATTGTCCTGGAGTTTCCAGTTAGCCGTGTTGCCGTAAGCGACTGATCGTTTGATGATCTGCTTTACGAGGAAATCAGGCATCGCATTTGCGGCGGCGAGAGTTACGTTGCGCGTACGTTCGAGCAGTTCCGTGCCTTCAGATTCCGAGGGAAGTGCAGAGGCAGTTGGATTCAGGCGTCGTCGTTCAGCTTCTTCGAGCGTGCGGCGCAGCAGTGAGTCGTTACCGCTCTTGGTGGCGACCAGCGAGCGCATGCCATCGGTCAATGGAAAACCGATGCCACGTTTTCGAATTTGTTCGATGAGCTCGTCGCGCATTGCCGGGTTACGCGGCAGTTGGTAAAGCAGGCTTACGATTTCCTGGCTGGTGAGAGGTTTGACTTCTTGCGCCGCTACCGGGAGGCACGAGAACAACAGGATCGCGAGTACAAAAAAGAGCTTATTAATGCGGTACATGTTTCTTTCCGATGGAATTCCAGTGCTGGCCGTTGCCCCTACAAAGAATCTCACGCAAAGGCGCAAAGGCGCAAAGGAAGACGCAAAATTTCGAGCCACGTTTCTTGGCGTCTTTTTGCGCCTTTGCGCCTTGGCGTGAGAACTCTTCCTACAGCTTACACAGCCGTTCGATCGCTTCCTTCAGAATCTCCGCACAGCGCTCGAGTTCGTCGATGGGAACGAATTCTCCGGTGCGATGAGCTTCGCGAATGTCGCCCGGACCAATCACGACTGACTCTGCGCCGAGAACCATCATCTGAGCTGCTTCAGTGCCGAACGCCACGGTCGCAGAGTCGTTGCCAGTCGCTTTTTCCAGCAACTTGATCAAAGGAGAATCGCCCGCGGTTTCGAACCCTGAGTCCGCGCGGCTCGCGTCAACCTCGCATTGAAAATCAGGATCAGCTTGCGTCTCTTCCTCAATCGCAGCTTTAAAAAGATTGAGGACATGCTCTGAAGGTTGCGAGGGTATGGGCCGCCACTCGAGTGTGAAGCGACACTCACCGGCCAAAACGTTTTTCGCAGAGCCGCCGTGTATCAGACCGATGTTGAGCGTTGTATACGGTGGATCGAAAGCGGCGTGCTGGTCTTGTTTAAGTTCCGCGGCTATCCCTTCGAGGCGATTAATCAGCCGTGCGGCACGAAAGACCGCGGACGCGCCAAGCGAAGGATAAGCGCTGTGGGCTTCGCGCCCTTTCACGATAACTTCCGCCAGCGAATAACCTTTCCCGGCGCGGATTGGTTTAAGCGAAGTTGGTTCGCCGACAATGCTATAGCGCACGCGCAACGGCTTCGCCTCGGCCAACTTTTTCGCGCCTCGCAGACCGATTTCTTCGTCGGCGGTAAATATCAATGCGAGTGGTCTCTTTAAGCTCGACAAGTCGATCGTTTCGAGTGCAGTCAGCGCTGCGGCGATGAAGCCTTTCGTGTCGCACGATCCACGGCCGTAGAGTTTTCCGTCGCGTTCGGTGAGGTTGGTAGCGTCGGTCCAATGCGGATCGTACGGAACGGTGTCCGTGTGGCCCACGAGCGCAAGCTCCACTTCAGCAGTTTCGCTCGTGAGCGCTATCAAATTGAACTTCTCAATTCCGTAATCGTCGAGATATGGAAAACGTTGCGTCATTAAATGCATCGCCGCGCAGCGACGTTCGAGATACTCAATTATCTCCGTATTCGAATGCGACGAAACCGAATCGATCCGCACGAGCTCAGCCAGTGTTTCTTTAATCCGTGTCATCTGCGTCATCTGCGGCTAATGCTCTTGAACGCCTCAACGATCCTTTCCTGCTCTCGATGTCTTCCGTCTTCGACGATCCGTTTCCCTGCAACTACGACATCACGCACCGCCGCCCGCGAGAGTGAGAACACAATGTTTGCAAGCAAGTCATCGCTGGACGATCCGGCGATCGAAGGATCATCCAGATTGACTGTGAAGAAATCTGCCGGCGCCCCCGGTTCGAGTCTTCCGCCTGCAAAACCAATGCTCTTCGCTCCATTCACGGTCGCGCAGTCAAACAGCCGCCGCGCCAACGCCGCGCTGCCGGGATCATCATGCGGCGCCAGCACATTCCTCGCAGTCTTTTGCAGACGAAGGTGATACTCGAGCTCGCGTGCGTCTTCGAGCAAATCCATCTGGATCTGGCTGTCAGTGCCGAGTGCTACCCGCACACCGGCATCGAAATAAGCATCAACGGGCACGACACCATCGCCGAGGTTTCGTTCAGTCGTCGGACATGCACATACCAACGCTCCTGCACGCGCTATCGCACCGATTGCTTTTGGTGTCACGTGAATCGCATGGACCGCAGTGAACCGGTTGCTGAGCAAACCTTCTGTCTCGAGCAACGCCACCGGTGAGCGCCCGTATTCCTCAATGCAAGCACTGACTTCCGCGGGTTGCTCGGCGACGTGCATGTGAACGGGAAGCTGACGCTCGTTTGCAAATGCCACGATTGTTTTCAGGTAATCAAGCGGCACAGCACGCACGCTGTGCGGCGCCACTCCGACCCAGGCCATACCATTCGTGAGCTCCGGCGCGCCGAGCAACTGTTCGAGATGTGTTAAATAAATTTCCGGCGACTCTTCAATGAAGCGAACTTGCAGTGGGTTTGCGTCAGTTTCGAAACCGGCGCGCGCGTAAGCCACTCGCAAGAGTGCGATGCGTATGCCCACATCGCGCGCCGCGCGAATCACTTCTCGTTCGAGCAGGTTCGGATCAGCGTAAGCAGAGCCACCGGACGAATGATGAATGTAGTGAAACTCGCCAACGGCAGTGATGCCTGTCAGCGCCATCTCGAGAAAGGCCATGCGTGATGCAGCGTAAATGTCTTCCGGCTGAAGTCGATTAGCGGCCGCATACATCTGCTCACGCCACGTCCAGAAGCTGTCGGTGTTGTTGTGCGAACGATGCTCGGTGCGCCCTCGAATGACGCGCTGAAACGCGTGTGAGTGCGCGTTGACCATGCCGGGCAATATCACGCGACCTTTCAACCGAACCGCATCCGTGACCTCACTGCCTTCAACGATCCGAATTACAGAGTTGTCGCACACAATCGCGCGCTCGGACTGAAAGCGTCCGTCCAGGTACATCAGGTCCGGCAACCAGGTATGTGTGGACATGATTTCATGATTTACAGGATTAACAGGATGAATCTTGTAATCTTGAAAAATCCTGTAAATCCTGTCTAAGTTTTGATCGCCAGCACTTCGCGCGCGGCGGTGCGATCGCCGGTGCAACTGATCCGCCTTGGTCCATCAAGATACGTCAACTCAAATCCTAAACGCTCATACAACTCGATAATTCGCGGCGTCGCCTGGTTCGAAATCACTACCGGCCCGGCATGGCGCGCCAGCAACGTCGC